>JAHFFC010000124.1:0-2059 GCA_023248175.1 Candidatus Omnitrophota bacterium
GAAAAGGGGGGTCAGGGGGGATTTGATTCTCTAAATCCTCTAAATCCCCCTTTTTCCCCCTTTTTCAAAGGGGGAGTTTTAAGATTATCAACGTCATCAGTCAACTTGGGGAATTTCTGGAAATAGGCAGCTCTCTGGTATAATCTAACGTAACGTGATACAATCAGACAAGCAAAAAGTCCGCCACGAGATGCTTCTGCGCCTGCGGGAACAGACCCAGGCTCTGCGAGAAAAGAAGAGTCAACGGGTGTTGGAGAAAATAGCTGGATGGCCAACTTTCCAAAGAGCTAGCTGGTTATTTTCTTATCTCTCAATGGGTTATGAACTAGAGACAACTGCCTTGATTGATCGCTCACTGGGGTCTGGGAAACGGGTGGTGGTACCAGTGATCTCTGAGGAAGGGAAGAAATCGGGGAGTTTTTTAATATCGGAAATTCGGGATTGTCTGAAAGAACTGGAGATTGGACCTTTTGGAATTTATCAACCGAAGCCTCAATTTGTCCGCCCTGTGGCGCCAACTCTTTTGGAGATGGCGTTGGTTCCTGGTGTTGCCTTTGACAGAAACGGACACCGTCTAGGACGTGGGAAAGGCTATTTTGACCGGTTCTTGAGTCAGCTTTCTCCTGGTTGCCTAAAAGTGGGGATTGGGTTTGATTTCCAAATGATCCCTGAACTTCCGCACGAATCCCACGATATTCCCCTGGATGTGATTGTGACAGACAAACGTGTGATCTGGGTAAGTTAGCAACAACAGCAAGGTTGTCCTTTGTTTATCGTAAAAAAGGAGGCTACCATGATAGACGATTTTTCCTTGATTCGTTTTTGGGCCATTCAGGTAGTCGTGGTCATGGGTGTTTTTACGCTGGGTTATTTCTGCCGCCGCTTCATTGGCGAAAGAAAGATCCGGCAGGCAGAAACTATCGCTAAAGAGATTGTCACCTCCGCGGAGCGGCAGGGGGAAGTTGTTCGACGAAATGCGGAGCTGGAATCAAAAGAGATCCAGTACAAAAACCGCCTTTTGGCGGAGGAGGAGACAAGAGAGCGGCAACAGGGACTTGCCGCGGTAAAGGGGCAATTAGCTGAAAGCGAGCGGCAGTTAGACAGCAAAGCCGACCTCTTGACCTCAAAAGAAATCATGCTCACTGCCCGTGAGAGTTCGGCCGCGATGCGGGAAGAACGCCTGGCTAAACGTGAGAAAGAATTAAACTCGTTGGTTGAAGAGGAAAAATTCCGGCTCTCAACGGTGGCGGGAATGACAGAGGAGCAGGCCAAAGGGGTTCTCTTGACCCGGCTGGAAGGGGAAGTCCGTTACGAGGCGAATCTTTTGATTAAGCGGGTCGAGGATGAAGCTCGCGAGGAGGTGGAGCGGAAAGCCAAAAATATCCTTGCTTTAACGATTCAAAGATTTGCGGCTGATCAAACCATAGAGTTAACCGTAACCGTTGTAAACCTTTCCGGAGACGATATGAAAGGGAGAATCATTGGGAAGGAGGGGCGTAATATCCGAGCCCTTGAGACAGCGACGGGGGTTGATTTTGTCATTGATGAAGCTCCGGATACGGTCATGATATCTGGATTTGATCCTTTTCGAAGGGAGATCGCTAAACGGTCGCTGGAGCGGCTCCTGCAGGATGGAAGAATTCATCCCTCCAGAATTGAAGAAGTGGTTGAGAAGGTCAAAAGAGAGATGGACATCACCATTAAAGAGGAAGGAGAAAAGGTGATTACCGATTTGGGTATCCAGGGAACGATTCATCCCGAGCTGATCCGACTGATTGGCCGGTTGAAATACCGCACCAGTTACGGTCAGAATGTATTACAGCATATCAAAGAGACGACGTATTTGATGGGGGTCATGGCGGGGGAGCTGGGACTTGATTTTCATTTGGCGCGTCGGATTGGACTGTTGCATGACATCGGCAAAGCGGTTAGCCACGAAGTAGAAGGTCCCCATGCTATTATTGGGGCTGATCTTGCCAAGAAGTATCAAGAAAGTGATTTGGTTATCAATGCCATTGGGGCACACCATGAGGATATGCAACCGCAGTCAATTTACGCG
>JAHFFC010000124.1:2069-3099 GCA_023248175.1 Candidatus Omnitrophota bacterium
TAAGCGGTTCTGATCATGGCGAGTGACGCGATTAGCGCGAGCCGTCCCGGGACGCGAGGTGATACGTTTGAGAACTATATCAAACGTTTGCAGAAACTGGAAGCGATTGCTGACCAGCATCCTGGGGTGGAGAAGGCTTACGCTATTTCTGCGGGGAGAGAAATTCGGGTCATTGTCAATCCTGCGAAAGTGGATGACGAAAACACTTATCTGCTGGCTCGTGAGCTGAAACAGAAAATTCAACAGGGACTCGAATTCCCGGGCCAAATTAAGGTAACGGTTATTCGGGAAATGAGAGCAGTGGAGTTTGCGGGATGACCTGTGACAAGTCGAATTCGCTCGGAAAACATTTTGTCACACTCGCGGGGAAAGCATGAGATTACTAATCATCGGTGACATCGTTGGCGAGCCGGGGCGAAGGGCAGTGACCCAGATTGTGCCGCGGCTCAAACGGGATGAAAAAATTGACCTTGCCATTGGTAACGCTGAGAACGTTACGAATGGCGGAGGGCTAATTCCTCGTCATGCTCAAGAGCTTTACCATGCCGGATTGGATGTGTTAACAATGGGGGATCATATCTGGGATAAGAAAGAAATCTACCAGATTGTTTCCTCTGATCCACGGATTGTTCGTCCGGCAAACTACCCCAAGAGTGTCCCAGGGCAGTGGGCTATTGTGGTGAAAACGCCTGCGGGTGAAAAGGTAGGGGTGACAGGGGTTTTAGGGAGGGTTTTCATGAAGCAACCCTACGATTCTCCATTTGTTGCGATTAAAGAAGCAGTGGATCAGCTGCGGAAAGAGACCCCTGTGATTGTGGTGGATGTCCATGCCGAAACGACCAGCGAAAAGGTAGCATTAGGGTGGTATTTAGATGGCCAGGTCAGCGTTGTTTTTGGCACCCACACCCATATTCAAACAGCCGATGAAAGAATTTTGCCACTCGGTACGTCATATATAACAGATGTTGGGATGGTGGGACCCTACGATTCTGTCATTGGCAGAAAGAAAGAGCAGGTTTTAGAGACTTTT
>JAHFFC010000125.1 GCA_023248175.1 Candidatus Omnitrophota bacterium
GTGGCAAGAGTCCGGCTGGCCAATGGGACGGAAGTGACTGCCTACATTCCTGGGGAAGGCCACAACTTGCAGGAACACTCGATCGTCCTTGTGCGGGGAGGAAGAGTGAAAGATCTCCCCGGTGTGAGATACCACATTATCCGAGGGACATTGGATACTGCAGGGGTGCAAAACCGAAAGAAATCCCGCTCCAAATATGGCGCCAAGCGGCCGAAAACAACGGGTTCATGATTGAAGGATAGCAAAAATTATGCGTAGAAGAAGGTCATCCAAAAGGGAATTGTTAGCCGATCCGAAGTATAACAATAAAATTGTTTCAAAAATGATCAACATGCTTCAATGGGATGGGAAAAAGGCAACCTCAGAGAAGATTGTTTATGAGGCATTTGATATTCTCAAAGAGAAGACTCATAAGAATCCCCTTGAGATCTTTCAGAAAGCTCTGGAAAATGTCCGTCCATTGCTGGAGGTCAAATCACGGAGAGTTGGAGGAGCCACTTACCAAGTTCCAGTGGATGTGCGATCGGATAGAGGTGTGACGTTGGCTCTCCGATGGATTCGGGATTTTGCCCGGCAGAAGAAAGGGCGTGCGATGCAGTTGAAATTGGCTGATGAGCTGATGGATGCCTACAACAAGACCGGTGCGGCGATTAAGAAGCGTGAAGATACTCACAAGATGGCGGAGGCTAATAGAGCGTTTAGCCACTACAGATGGTAAAATGGATAGCGTTCAGCGGTCAACGTACAGGAAGAACAGAATAAATCATTGTTTTTCTGAACGCTGGAGAATAAATGGGACGACAATACTCGCTAGAGAAAACTAGGAACATCGGAATCGTGGCGCACATTGACGCTGGAAAAACAACCACCACCGAGAGAATCCTTTATTATACTGGCAAGATCCACAAAATGGGAGAAGTTCACGACGGAACCACTCAAATGGATTGGATGCCGCAGGAGCAGGAGCGGGGGATCACCATTACCGCCGCGAGCACAACCTGCTCATGGAAGGATCATCGAATCAATATCATTGATACACCGGGGCACGTGGATTTCACCATCGAAGTGGAGCGGTCACTGAAAGTTCTCGACGGCGCCTGTGTTGTGTTCTGCGGCGTGGGTGGGGTTGAGCCGCAAAGCGAGACGGTCTGGCGCCAGGCAGACCGCTATAAAGTCCCGCGGATTGCCTTTGTGAATAAAATGGATCGTGTCGGGGCTGATTTCTTCGCGTGTGTTGACCAAATCAGGACCCGGCTGGGGGCGAAACCTATTGTGATTTATTTTCCTTTAGGAGTAGCGGAGGCTCTTCAAGGTTTGATTGATATCGTTAATATGAAAGCGATCGTCTACAAGACGGAAACTTTGGGAGCTCAGTATGAGATCGAAGAAATTCCAGCCGATCTCCGGCCGATGGCTGAAAAATATCATCACCTATTAATCGAGCAAGTAGCGGAAGTAGACGATGCGATTATGGAAAAATATGTGCATGAACAGCCAATCATCGCTGACGAAATCCGCCAAGGACTTCGCAACGCGACGGTAAAAAACTTGGTCATCCCTGTTTTGTGCGGGTCTTCCTTTAAAAATAAAGGGGTTCAGCAGATTCTTGATTCTGTTCTTGAGTACTTGCCCTCGCCGTTGGATGTTCCTCCTATTAAAGGAATCAATCCAAAAACAGAAACTGCAGAAGAGCGGCATGTAGAGGATGATCAGCCGTTCTGCGGATTAGCTTTCAAGATTATGTCGGATCCCTACGTTGGTAAATTGACTTATATCCGGGTTTATTCCGGGACATTGAAAGCAGGAAGCTACATCTATAATACAAGCCGCGGAGAGCGGGAGCGCGTCGGAAAATTGCTTTACATGCACGCTAATAAACAAGAGATGCACGACGAAATTTACGCGGGAGATATCGCCGCGGGGGTGGGACTGAAGAATACCAAGACCGGTGATACCGTCTGCGATGAGAATAGTCTCATTCTGCTGGAGCATATGTACTTTCCGGAACCGGTTATTTCAATGGCTATCGAACCGATAACGAAAGCAGATCAGGATAAATTAGCGACGGCGCTGAATCGTTTTACCGATGAAGACCCATCTTTCAGGGTCACGTTTAATCAGGAGACGGGACAGACCCTCATTTCAGGAATGGGGGAACTTCACCTGGAGATTATCGTTGACCGTATGAAACGGGAGTTCAAGGTCGGCGCCAACGTCGGAAGACCGCAGGTTGCTTACAAGGAAACTTTAGTCCGGACGGTCGAGGTGGTTGGAAAATTTATTCGTCAGTCGGGAGGACGCGGACAGTACGGACATGTTGTTTTAGAAATGAGACATGGAGAGATGGGAAGCGGAATCACTTTCGTTAATAAAATTAAGGGTGGGTCTATCCCCAGAGAATATATTCCCGCGGTCGAAGATGGAGTCAGTGCCGCGTCTGAGAATGGAGTTTTAGCGGGATATCCCGTGACCGATGTTGAAATCACTTTAACCGATGGATCGTACCACGAAGTTGACTCTTCTGAATTGGCGTTTCAGATGGCGGCAAAGATCGGTTTTTCAGAGGGGATGAGACAGGGGGGATCGGTTTTACTGGAGCCAATTATGAAAGTGGAAGTAGTGACTCCGGAGGAATTCATGGGGGATATTATCGGAGATCTCAATTCCCGCCGCGCTAAAATCGAAGCGATCACAGAAAGACCCGGTGTCAAAGTCATTCAGGGGGTTGTTCCTCTCGCGGAAATGTTAGGGTACGCGACTGGGATTCGTTCACTCACGCAGGGGCGAGCCACTTATACCATGGAACCTTCTTTCTACGCGGAAGTTCCAAAACAGATCTCTGAGAAAGTGATCGGGAGTGAGGTATCGCGCTAAACGCTAAAGATAATGGAGAAACATGGCAAAACAACAGCGGATTCGAATTAAATTAAGAGCTTACGATCATCGGCTGCTGGATAAATCGGCGGCGGAAATTGTCGAAACAGTAAAACGTTCAGGAGCGGTGGTCTCCGGGCCGATTCCGCTGCCAACGGAAATTAATTTGTTCAGTGTCAATAGATCGCCTGTCATTGATAAGAGTTCACAGGAGCAGTAC
>JAHFFC010000126.1 GCA_023248175.1 Candidatus Omnitrophota bacterium
ATAATCATGGAGACTTCTTTCAGCCGCGCCCCTTGAATGACATTCAGTCCAATACCCCCTCCTGCTCCGAACACCGCGATGGTGCTTTCTTTAGAGAGTTCAGCGGTATTAAAACAGACGCCAACTCCCGTAGGAATGGCGCATCCTAAGAGGGCTGCTTTATCAAGGGCTATCTCTTTTTTGATGGGAATGACGCGATTTTCAGAGGTGACAGTACGTTCAAGAAAAGTAGTCAGGGGACCCGCGTTCAATTTCTCACCGTTCAGCCAATAATTGGGGGGACGGGCATTGATTCCTTTGCCTTTGATCCAAGACAGAACAACATGATCTCCTGGGCGCACTTTTGTCACACCCGGACCGATTTCCTCGACGACCCCTGCCCCCTCATGCCCCAGTGCCCGAGGCAGAAAAGGGTCCACTCCCCGTTTGCCTTGAATCTCGAGAAGCTGTGTGTGGCATAATCCACTAGCGGCTAACCGCACCAGGACCTGACCTTCCTCGAGTTTTTCAGGAAGATCAATCTCTTTGATTTGCAGAGGGGTATTTAATTGGTAGAGAATAGCCGCTCGTACTTTAGCCATTCATATCTTGTGTTGGTACGTTAGGGGCTCTCCAAGAATTTCCTGCCACAGAGATTCTACCCAATCAATCGTTTCCTCAACCCCTTTTTCAAAATCCTCCACCGGCTGCCAGCCCAACTCTTCGCGCGCAAGGGCGGAGTCCAATAAATAACGCGAATCTTGTTCCAGTCTTTCTTCAGAGGTTGTTACGGACAACTTGAAAGGATGCCCCATTTTATTACAAATCATCTCGACGATTTGCCGTATCGTCATGGCATTCTCCGTTGAGAAATGATAGATCGGTTTTGGTCTATCCTGATGTAGAACCTTTAATATCCCGCGGGCGACATCCCGAATATGAATGAAGGATCGAATGGAATTGCCCCCTCCGTGAAGTTCGATCTGTTTCCCTTTCTTCAAATAAATGGCTGTTCGCGGAATGATCTTATAAAGCTGTTGGTGTTTCCCATAGACGTTTGTCGAGCGGATCAGCGTCACAGGGAAGTTAAAATTCTTCGAGAGGGTCAGAAGATAGAGATCAGCAGCCGCTTTAGATACGGCATAGGGTGTCGAGGGACGAAGAGGGGCCGATTCTGTAATATACTCGTCACAGGAGCCATAGATTTCGGCTGAAGAGATCTGAATATATTTTTCTAAATACTTCGCTGTTCTCAAATGATTGCATAACTGGACTACTGCGCGGCAATTGGTATCGAAGTATTCTACTGGCTCCAGGTTGCTGATACCGACCTCGCTGAGCGCGGCGAAGTTGACAACGATCTGGGGTTGTTCTTTCTCCAGGAAAGAAATCAGGCCGCCTGCATTTTTGTTTAAATCGAGCTGTTGGAATCGGAAAAGACGCTCAACATTTGGATTGCTTTTGTAAGGCAGATAAAAATCCTTTTTCTCCCTGGATCGGCTGAGCCCAACGACCTGATAGTCCCCATCGCTGAGAAGGGCATCCACCAGATGACTCCCGGAAAAACAGTTACTGCCAATCACGACACACTTCTTTGTTGAGGAAATTTTACCGTCTTTCATTCTTGGCAACATCGGTGGAGAACATCATCTCATCCAGCATGGCGTGGAGAATACACAGATGCGAAACTTCAACGTGCCCGTAAGAATAGGAGGGGACGTAGAAATTGATCTCCCCTTTGGATCGTAGTGGATTGGTTTCATCGAATCCAGAGAGCGTTACGATGGTGCACTTGGAGTCCCGAGCGGCTTCAACCGCTTCCAAGATGTTTCGGGAGCGCCCTGATGAGCTAATGGCTATCAAAAGGTCACCGGGGTCGGCAAATTGTTTGATCGGTTCAGCGAAAACTCTATGGTACCCATAATCGTTGCTGATGCACGTCAAAAGACTGGCATCATTAAACGCAATCGCTTTGATCTTGCCATTTTTCCAGTAATCCACCGCTTGATGGCTCGCGATCCCTGCGCTCCCGCCATTGCCGATGAACATTAGTTTTTTTGATTTCTCGGAACACTGTTTAATGAGACATATCGTTTGTTTAAACCCAACCTCTAAATCAATGGATTCCTGATTGGAAGTCGTTACATTGATTTGCCATTGGAGTTGGTGCAAATCTCTCAGAAAATCAACGGCAGTGTGACTTTTGCGATGCGGCAGAGTGATCATTTAGTGATCATTTAAGGAGACTGACAATAAATTTGTATAAGAGCACGGGATTGACCGGTTCTTTGTTACAGACGGTATTGACTGCCAAAGCCCCCACGCAATTCCCGATAAACCCAATGACGCTGTCGTCATAGTTCTTGAAAGCACAGGGGGCGGTGATCGCGAAAAAGGCATCTCCCGCCCCTACTCTATCGAGGACCTTGGTAGAAGTTACCGGAACTTCGACGGTTTCATCTTTCTGGTTCAGTAAAAGGGCCCCTTTGTAACCGCGAGTGACGATAATCCGCTGAGCCTTTAGTTTTTTCAGGACTTGCCGCGCAACCGTTTGGAAATGAGAATGTAAAGATTGCGAAGCGAGTTTCAATTCCAATTCGTCAATACAGACATAATCCGCCCGCCTGTATTTTGAGATAAGATTAAACCCGAAATTAGCGCTGTTGCTTTGAACATTGACTGCCAAAAACTTGTCGGAGTCGCACAACAGAGACCGCAAGTTCTCGGCAAATAATCCATGGCCGTAATCGGCGATAATGACGATATCTGCGTCCGGAATTGCATCCGTGATATTCTTCATTACTTTTTTCTCAATAGGGTCAGGCAATAAAGATTCGTCTAGCCATTGAATCTCAAACATTTTCTTCATAAAAGTCGGTTCTAGAAAGCGGCGCTTTATGATCGTGGGGCGATCTTCTGTGATCACCGCAGACAGTTTGACGTTCGGGAGTAGTTTTGAGGTGATAAACTCCAGTGTCCTTTCGTCTTGCCCCAGACAAGTCACCAGTGTAACGTCATTACAAAAGCCCGCTACGTGATTGGCAATAGCCAATGTGCCTCCCGCAAAGTTTTCTTCAGACATAAATCGAGTTGTAATAATTCCTTCC
>JAHFFC010000011.1 GCA_023248175.1 Candidatus Omnitrophota bacterium
TTGCCCGATCCAACGTTGCAACCAATCCTCGATGAGAGTGAAAGGGTTTCATGGTTACACGATCTCCTTTTCTATGAGAATACTTAACTCACCTTACGCAGTGCTGTCATTCTGAACGAACCGTAGCGAAGTGAGCTTGCACTGAGCGAGCGAAGCGAGTCGAAGTGCCCGCCTTAGGTGAAAAAAACCCCCCATCAAGGTGGGACACAGGGGAGGGGGGAACGCAATCATTTTCTACCGAGATAAGGAATGATGTCTCTCAATGAGACAACCCCAATGGGGACTCCGTTTTCAACGATCGGTATATGACGGTATCTTCCAATCGCCATATTGTGTAGAGCGTACGCTAACGTGGCGTCTTTAGGGAGAGTTTGAGGATTCGGAGTCATGATCTTCTCGACAGGAGTGCGGGCTGTCTCTTCATATTTAATAGTACCTGCGACCCGGTGCAGGAGATCTCTAATGCTGACAATACCGATCAATTTATCGTGGTCATCACAGACCAGAACACAACCGTGATGGGGCGCTGTCTGCAATTTCTGAATGACCTCGTGCACCGAACTGTTTTTCTTCACGATAATGGCAGGATGCTTTTGAGAGATGAATTCTCTCATCTTTTTAGTCATGATATCTTTCTGCAAAGATTCTTTTTCTGTTGGCTGAGGCAGATCTCTCTGGGTGAAAGAAGTGAGGCATCCTTCGCACCGGTCAGCCCCGGGTGTGATCTCCTCTCCGCAGTAGGGACAACTGAATTTTCTGAATTTGGGTATCATGACACCCCCTCCTCATGCTCCTCGATTTGCCAGATACTGCCGGCATGCAGCAAATCCTCCAGTTTTCCAGGACCTTTCTTTTTAACTTCCGCTTTAATTTGATCGTCCATCATTTGATCGTAGGTCGGTTTTTGAATGCAACGGAAAATACCAAAGGGGACAGGCATTTGTGGGTATTCCATCTGGGTCAATAGATAAGCGTAATTAGGCAAGGGGTCGTCTTCTTTATGGACGAGGATTTCTTTTGAATCTTTGACGTCGGCCAAGTTGACTATTTCAGGATTGGGGCCGTTGAGGCGAATGGCTTTATCTCTCTTTTTCCCAAATATCAGAGGTTTGCCATGCTCCAGATACAGAATTCGATCTTCCCGAGACTCGCGTCCAGCGATTGGCTGGAACGTATCTTTGTTATAAATAATGCAATTTTGGTAAATTTCAACAAAAGAAACCCCTTTGTGTTCGCAGGCCCTTTGCAGGACCATTCCCATATGCCGCGGATCCATATCAACGGTGCGGGCAATGAACGTAGCTTCTGCCGCAATAGCAACACAGAGGGGATGGATCGGATAATCAATCGATCCTGAAGGAGAAGATTTTGTAATCTTCCCAATTTCCGAAGTGGGAGAGTACTGTCCCTTGGTGAGTCCATAGATTTGGTTGTTCACCAAAATAATTTTCAAATCGGTGTTTCGACGCATCGCATGAATCAGGTGATTACCGCCAATACTGAGTCCGTCTCCGTCGCCGGTGACTACCCAAACTGTTAACTCCGGGCGGACGCATTTGAGTCCCGTTGCAATCGTGGGAGCTCTGCCATGAATCGTATGAAATCCGTAGGTATTCATATAGTAGGGGAAGCGGCTGGAGCATCCAATTCCCGAGATGAAAACATGATTCTCGCGTGGAATTCTCAATTGCGCCAGCATCCTTTGCATGACGGACAAAATGGCATAGTCTCCGCATCCAGGGCACCATCGCACATCTTGTCCTGAAACAAAGTCTTCTTTGGTATACGGCAGCGGTAATGGAGTTTCTTGCAGTGTCGTCATAAAAGTTCCTCAATCTTTTCTCTGATCTCTCTAATTTTGAAAGGCTGTCCTGTGACTCTGTGGAATCCTACTGTGTGAATGCCCTCAATAGTCCCTCGGATCAGCAACAGTAGTTGTCCCATGTTGTTTTCGGGGATTAAAATCGTTTCAAAACATTTCACTATTTCCGGCAAATTCTTCGGAAAAGGATTCATGTAATGAAGATGGCAGGCAGAGACTTCTTTTCCTTCTTTCTGCAATTCAGTGACGGCCGCATGGATCGGTCCGTAGGTGCTTCCCCAGCCGAGAACCAGCAGTTTCCCTTTTTTAGGGCCCAGAACCTCCATCAGTGGAATTGAATGGGCGATGCGATTTACTTTCTCCCGTCGGAGCGCGACCATTTTGTGGTGGTTGGCAGGATCGTAACTGACGTTTCCCGTTCGGTCCGCTTTCTCAAGCCCTCCGATACGATGTTCCATTCCCGACGTGCCTGGAATTGCCCATGGTCTTGCCAGGGTCTGCTCATTTCGAACATAAGGTAAGAAAGGTCCATCGCTAGATTGCGGATGTTGGATCTGCATTTTAGGAAGCTTTGCAACATCCGGCAGATACCACGGCTCGGCGGCATTAGCCAGATACCCGTCTGAAAGGAAGAAAACCGGGGTCATGTAAGTAACAGCAATTCGAATTGCCTCGATCATGAAATCATAGCAGTTTGCCGGCGTTGAGGCAGCAATGACAGGAACAGGAGAATCGCTGTT
The DNA here is from genome assembly GCA_023248175.1 of Candidatus Omnitrophota bacterium. GTDB lineage: Bacteria > Omnitrophota > Gorgyraeia > JACOVV01 > JACOVV01 > JACOVV01. The sequence goes on from JAHFFC010000011.1 coordinate 2,563, forward strand.
TCTTCCAAACATCACTTGTAGTAAATCTCCCTGTTCTGTTTTCGTTGGAAGCCCAGTGGAGGGGCCGCCTCGCTGGACGTCAATGATAATCAGCGGAAGTTCCACCATGACCGCCAGATTGATCATCTCCGATTTGAGGCAAATTCCAGGTCCACTCGTGGCCGTAATTCCAATGTGTCCCCCAAAAGCGGCTCCGAGCGCCGATCCACAAGCGGCGATTTCATCTTCCGCCTGGAAAGTTTTGATCCCAAAGTTTTTGCGGAGCGCCAGCTCATGCAGAATACTGCTGGCAGGAGTAATGGGGTAACTGCCGTAAAGAACTTGCTTGCCGCTGAGGTGGGCCGCGGTGACAATTCCCAGTGCGATCGCCTCATTCCCTGTAATTTTACGGTAGGTCCCCGGCGCCAGCCGGGCCTTTCGAATGACATAACGACCCGGAATTGTTTCCGAGATATCGCCATAGTGATAGCCCGCCTTCAACGCTGTCACATTGGCTTGGATCAGTTCCGGCTTTTTGGTAAATTTCTCTTCAATCCATTTAACGGTAAACTCTAATTTACGGTCGTACATCCAGAACATCAATCCAAGGGCAAAGAAGTTTTTACAGCGCTCTGCCTCGGTTGGTTTAATAGGCGAATCCTTTAGGGCATTAGCATTGAGAGTAGAGATTGGAATCTCTAATACGGCGTAATCCTTCAAGGTTCCCTCTTGGAGAGGATTCGATTTCCAGCCAGCCTTTTTTAGGTTTTCCTCAGTGAAAGAATCAGTGTTGACAACGACAAGTCCCCCTTTGACAAGGTCGGTGAGATTCACTTTAAGCGCCGCCGGATTCATCGCCACCAGAACATCAGGCGAATCACCAGCAGTAAAAATTTCGTGCTCGCTGAATTGGATTTGAAAACTACTCACTCCGGGAAGCGTTCCCGCCGGGGCACGGATTTCCGCCGGGAAATCGGGGAAGGTGGCAATGTCATTTCCCATGAGCGCGGAAGTATCCGTGAACTGGTCGCCGGTGAGCTGCATCCCATCCCCAGAATCTCCAGCGAAACGAATGGTTACAGCCTCAATTTCTTTTGTCTGTACTTTGGACATATTTATTTGTATCTATTATCTAGTTCTGTATTGTATTTTTATTTTCTGTCTTCTGTCTTCTGCCTTCTGGTCTTTTCACCCTCCTTCAGCCGTCTCATGGATCTGATCGGATTTGGGAGGGAGGTTAAAGACTTCGACCGGAAAGAGTTCGGCTAAGAAAATGACGATGGTTCGGACAGAAAGAACCCCTGTCATTTGCCCTAATTCGTCAACGAGCGGAATATGACGGACATTATGGGTATTCATGGTTTCAATCGCTGTTCCCACCGTATCCTTTTTGGTAAGGACAGGGGGTTTGGCGTTCATGTACTTGGCCATCGGTTCATTCAAACTGATTCCCGGACGCAAGACTTTCATCAACACATCCCGCTCGGTAAATAAACCGACTACCTTTAAATGAGCGTCTGCGACCACGATATACCCCGATTTTTCACGGCGCATCAGATCGAGCGCCTGCTGAAGAGTCAAATCAGGGGCCGCGGTGACGAGCTTGGGGCGCAGGATCTGATAGATCTTTTTCTCCATCAGAATATCGCTTATCTTTTTTGTAGGCATAGAAATTAGTATCTCACCTTACGCAGTGCTGTCATTCTGAACGAAGCGTAGCGAAGTGCTCGCCTCAGGCGAAAAGAACCCCATCAAGGTGTGGGACACAGGGGAACTGCGTAACATGAGTTAGTATATAATATATGAAGACTTTCGTCTAGCATTGAATGTGGGCGGTGTGGTAAAATAATAAAATAGAACATCATGATTGAATTAAAGGGGTTTGACCACGTCGCCATCAATGTTAGCGATATCGAGCGTTCAAAGCGGTTTTTTATGGAGGTCTTGGGGCTGACTTACGCTTTTGAACTTCATCCCAAGCATGTCTATCTCTGGTGTGGAGAGAATATGCTGGCATTGGTACAACCGGAGAAGCCGCAAAAATTATCTTCAGGAGCCAAAGAAACTATCGGCGGGGTAAACCATATCTCTTTTCGCATATCAGACAATCAGTTTGATCCAATAGTTCAACATCTGCAGCGGGCGCAAGTCACAGTGGAAAAGGGTCCCACAATCCGTCCCGAAGAAGGGTCCAGATCATTCTATTTCCTGGATCCGGATGGGCATCGGCTCGAAGTGACAGCGTGGACGAAAGTACCAGGTACAAAAGAACCCTCACCCCAACCCTCTCCCTAAAAGGGAGAGGGAGAAAGTAGAAAGTTCCCCTCTCCCCAATGGAGAGAGGGACAGGGGTGAAGGGAAAAGAACAATTATGAACGACATCGCACAAAAGGTTTATCAGGACGAGCGTCTGAGTGCCGAAGAGGGATTTCGGTTACTAGAGAGCAACGATATTCTCTTTCTGGGGCAGCTAGCTGATGTTGTTCGCCACAGGAAACATGGCAACGCAGTCTATTACAGCACCAACCTCAACATCAACCCGACCAATGTGTGTGTGCTGACGTGTGAATTCTGCGCTTTCGCCCGCCGCCCCGGTGAAGAAGGGGGATGGACTTATGCCGTTGAAGAAATCGTCAGCAAAGTGCGTCAAGTGCTCCCCTATGGACTGAGTGAGGTTCATATTGTTGGAGGATTGCATCCGAAACTGAAACTGGATTATTTTGAAGAACTGATTCGTCAGATTAAAGAAGTAGATCCGAATCTCCATGTCAAAGCATTCACTGCTGTTGAGATTGATTTTTTTGCCAAGTTAAACCGTTTGCCGGTTGTTGAAATTTTGAAGCGGCTCCAGCAAGCCGGATTAGACACAATGCCCGGCGGAGGAGCGGAGATTTTCAGCGAACGAGTCCGAAAACTTTTATGCCCGACTAAAATTACAGGAGACGAATGGTTGGAAGTCATGCGGATGGCCCATCAGCTTGGAATTCGGACTAACGCAACGATGCTGTACGGCCATATCGAGACCAAAGAGGAAATTATCGAGCATTTGGTTGCGTTACGCGTACTACAGGACCAGACCGGCGGCTTCAATGCGTTTGTTCCGCTGACGTTTCATCCGGAACATACCGAGATGGCTCATCTCCCACCGACGACCGGCTACGAAGATGTGAAAATCTTTGCAGTCTCCCGGTTGATGCTCGACAATTTTGATCATATTAAAGGATTGTGGACTTATTTAGGGGACAAAATGGCACAGGTGTTGTTGCATTTTGGAGTGGATGACTTAGGAGGAACTCTTTTAGAAGAACGAATTGTCCATGCGGCCGGAGCGAATGTTCCCGATGGATTGGGAGAGAAAACTCTGGTACAATTAATCGAATCCGTGGGAAGAAAACCGGTACGAACCGATTCGAGTTATTCGTTGCGAGAAAGAAATAACTTACTCACCTTACGCAGTGCTGTCATTCTGAACGAAGTGTAGTGAAGTGCCCGCCTCAGGCGAAAAGAACCCCATGAAGGTGTCCCACAGGGGAACTGCTGCGTAACATGAGTAACTTGGCTAAGTTTTCTATACAGTCCTAGCTGGACTTGATAAAGGAGTGAAAATCAAATGACACAAATTGAAACTGCCAAAAAAGGAATTATCACACGAGAGATGTTGGTGGTTGCTCAGCGGGAAGAGGTTGAACCAGAATTGATCCGTCGAGAGGTCGCCGCGGGACGAATTGTCATTCCAGCCAACATCCACCATATTAAAATTGGTTCTCTGGTACCGATGGGAATTGGGCGACCGATTTCGACAAAAATCAACGCCAATATCGGCAACTCGGTTTTGGCTTCTGGGATTAAAGAGGAATTGCAAAAACTGGAAGTCGCCGTCAAATACGGTGCCGACACAGCGATGGATTTGTCCACGGGAGGCAATTTAGATGAAATCCGGATGGCTATTATTAAGGAAAGTCCCATTCCAATCGGCACAGTTCCTATCTACCAGACCGTGAAAAATATAGATCCCGATAAAATGACCCTTGATGATCTGCTTTGGAATATCGAGAACCAGGCAAAACAGGGGGTTGATTATATGACAATTCACGCCGGCGTTTTATTGCAGCACTTGCCGTTGATTTCCAAGCGGCTCGCGGGAATTGTCAGCCGCGGCGGGTCACTGATTGCTCATTGGATGGTGAAGAATAGAAAAGAAAATCCTTTGTATCGGTATTATGATGATGTGCTGGCGATTTTGCGGGAGCACGATGTCACGATTAGTCTGGGGGATAGCCTTCGTCCCGGCTGTTTAGCTGACGCTTCTGATGAAGCTCAGTTCGCTGAACTAAGAACGTTGGGGGAATTGACGATTCGAGCACGCGAAGCCGGAGTACAAGTGATGGTGGAGGGACCAGGACATATCCCGTTTAACCAGATTCAGATGAATATGGAACTGCAGAGCAAATATTGCCATGGGGCTCCTTTCTATGTGTTGGGACCCTTAGTTACTGATGTCGCTCCGGGATACGATCACATTACTTCAGCGATTGGTGCGACCGCCGCAGCTTACTATGGCGCCAGTTTCCTCTGCTACGTCACTCCAAAAGAACACCTTGGGTTACCTAATACCGAAGATGTCAAACAAGGAGTCATCGCTTACAAAATCGCGGCGCATGCGGGAGATGTAGCGCGCGGTTACAAAAATGCCCGCAAGTGGGATGATGAGCTTTCCAAAGCGCGGGCCGACTTGGATTGGGAGCAGCATTTCCATCTCGCGATGGACGAGGAGACTGCCAGAAAATACCGCAATGAAGATTTAGCCGTGAACGCCGAATTCTGTTCGATGTGCGGGCCCAAATTCTGCTCGATGCGGATTTCCAAGAGCATCAAGGAATGGAATGTGTATGAGGAGATTAGCGAAGAGGAATTAACACAAATCCATAAGTAGTAAGTGAGGGATGAACGACAATGTTTTTTGCTTTTTGCTGGAATGTGGGGTATAATAGCTATAGGGATAGTGATAATTAAGCATGGAGGGATGAATTGATGAGGACCATACAGATGACTTTGGATGAAGATCTGGTAGTTGCAGTGGATCGGGTATCGCGACGTTTAGGGACCACAAGATCTGCGTTTGCACGCCAGGCGCTTCGGAATGCGTTGAGCTACCTTCGGATTCAAGAACTAGAGGTTAGGCATCGCCACGGCTATCGGAAAAAACCGGTGTGCCATGGGGAATTTAGTGATTGGGAGACCGAACAAAATTGGGGTGACTCGTGAGAAGAGGTGAAGTAAGATGGTATCAATTCTCACGTCCAGATAAGAAACGCCCTGTTGTGATCTTAACCAGAGATTCAGCGCTAGAATTTCTTGGAGAAGTGACAGTAGCTCCTATAACATCCGTGATACGGGATATCCCTTCTGAGGTTTTGTTAACCAAGTCAGACGGAATGCCAAAAGAGTGTGCAATCAATCTCGATCATATCCAGACAGTTTCCAAGGAGAAAATGGGTCCTTTAGTCACAACACTAAGCCCATCAAGAATATTTGAGTTGCGTTCAGCTCTGATTTTTGCATTGGGCTTTTAGGAAATAACTATTATGAGCACCAAAGATAAAGAGATCAAATACGGCAAAGCGATGGAAGAACTCGAAGGGATCCTTAAGCGAATTGAAGAGGAGGAAGTGGACATTGATGATCTAACTCAGGAAGTCAAACGAGCGGCTGAACTCATTCAGCTCTGCAAGAAGAAGATCGAAAAGACCGAAATGGAAGTCAACCGGATCGTGCAGAGCTTTGAGGTGGAATTGCCAAAATCGGAAATGGAGTCAGAGGATCAAAAAGAGGAATAGAAGATAGTTTTTCTAGCCACTCTTTATGATGCCATTGTCAATGCCTCATAAACCCTGCCAACAATTTTAGCCGACGGCTTCAACGTCTTTGACCCTTCATCCCATCTGGCTGGGCAGACTTCGTTGGGATGAGTTACCAAGTAAGCATTTGCCCTCATCTTTCGGAGAAGTTCCTTCACGTTTCTTCCAACATCGTAGAAATTAATCTCGGAAGAGATTAGTTTTCCTTCGGGGTTGATAACAAAAGTTCCACGCAAAGCCAGTCCTGTTGCTTCATCGTAGACGCCGAAAAACCGAGAGACTTTTCCTGTGGGATCTGCCGCCATTGGGTAAGAGACCTTCTCGAGCAATTTTTCGGATTGTTGCCATGCCAGATGGGCAAATTTGGTATCGGTGCTAACAGAGACAACCTCACATCCCAACTTCTGGAGGTTGGTGTATTCATTGGCCAAATCCTGCAATTCTGTTGGACAGACAAACGTAAAGTCAGCGGGGTAGAAAACCAATACAAACCATTTTTTGGCTGTTTTGACTTCTTGCAAACTGATTTTCCCAAAATCGTTTTTCAAAGGAAGATAAGTCTCCAATTCAAAATCTGGAACAAACTGACCTGTTTTTACGATATCGGACATAGTATTTCTCCTTTTTAATTTAACTTTTTTTGTAACTATTCAGCCCATTGTCGTTCTGAGCAGGGTGCATCCCAGTTTTGTGGGGTTATTTTTGTGAAAACCAGCCAAAGCCAGGGAACTGTTTTCTTCACTTAACGCCGGCTCATCCCTTGCCCCATAATGACTATATCAGAGGTGAACAGTTACCTTTTTTCTAGTCTCGTCTCGCATCTATGAGGGGCACTATTATATCCCATCAAAAAGAAATAGGCAAGCGATTATTCTTTGGCGAGGGCCTGATCCTGGAGCCACCGCAGTTCCTTGGCAATTCGGTCGCAATTCTTGACGATGGTTTTTAACGCTTCCACCAGCTCTGGATTTTCAGGTTCATAGCGGCGAATGAGTAATTGCGCCTGGGCGGATATAATGGTAAGGGGGTTGTTCACAATGTGAAGGACCAGTCGGAACAGCTCTACCGTTTTCTGATCTTCTGATGCCTCCTGTTCGTGCTTGCCATTGCCGCCGTTTCCGTTAGAGTATTTTCCCCCATTACCTGTATTCACTTTAGGAAAAGTGGTTGGGATAAGAGCAAGAAGTTGTCCAATGTGTTCTTCCAGTTGCTGAATGTGTCTTTCTGCAATCTCAAGGAAAACGGACTGTTCTAAGGCAATTTTTCCTGCTGCCCCTTGACGCAAAGAGACGATTCGCTCCTTCGCCGAAGCCAAATGAGATCGAAGGCGATGTTTGTACCAAAGGTCTAAATAAAGAACACCGGTTACTTCTCTTGATTGGGATGGATCATAAGTTCCGTCGTCAGGTTGTTGCATAAACACCTCCACCTATTTTAGGTAACACAAGTATACATAATTTAAATCCAATTTGTCAAGTCTTTTTTAAATGCCTGAGTAACTATTCAGTTGTCAGGGGTCAGTTGTTACTGACGACTGACGACTGACCACTGATGACTAAAGCATTACACCCGAAGTCCTCAGAAATTCCCCAACAACTGAAAATCTCTTACACCCCCCTTTAGAAAAGGGGGGTCAGGGGGGATTTGATTCTCTAAATCCTCTAAATCCCCCTTTTTCCCCCTTTTTCAAAGGGGGAGTTTTAAGGTTCAGGCAACTTGGGGAATTTCTGCGAAGTCCTTCACGTCCTTGCCAAAAAGGGCTGATTAGAGTAAAGTTATCCTTAAAGTAAAATTATGAAACCTAAAGGAAAAGTGGCATTAGTAACCGGGAGTGCGGTTCGTTTAGGAAAAGCGATTGCGCTCGCTTTGGCTGATCAAGGAGCTCATATCATCCTTCAGTACAGAACTTCCGAGAAAGAGGCTCGCGCTGTCGCGGCACAGATCAAAAGAAAGAAAGTTTATGCTCATCTCCTCCAGTGTGATTTATCAAACTCCCACCAGGTTGAACAATTGGCTCATCAGGCGCTGGCATTATTGGGGCGAGTGGATATTTTGGTGAATAATGCCGCGGAGTTCTTCCGTACACCCATCTCTTCTGTGACGGAAGCAGAGTGGGACCGGTTCCTGGACGTCAATCTCAAAGCCCCATTTCTGTTATCCCGTTCGCTGGGACTGGAAATGGTGAAACGGCGAGAGGGCAAAATCATCAATATCGCTGATGTTTCCGCTTCTCGTCCTTGGGCCGACTTTATTCCCTACTCTGTTTCTAAAGCAGCCCTTGCAACGCTGACCCAAGGATTTGCCAAAGCTCTCGCTCCTGAAGTCCAAGTGAATGCCATTGCTCCCGGAACGATTCTTACGCCCGTCACCGGGTGGACTCACCAGCAACGCGAGCGAACTTTGCGGTTAATTCCTTTGAAGCGATTTGGCGCTCCAGACGACATCACCCGCGCCGTTCTTTTTCTCGTTGAGAATGACTATATTACAGGAGCCGTAATTCCAGTAGATGGGGGGAAATCAATTGCCTGAAAGCGGGTGTTATAGTATAATGAAATGGATTTCCCCGTGGTCTTGCCACTGGGTACCACATAAATCCCCTCTCCCCCAACTGGGGGAGGGGGTTAGGCCTGCCCTGAGCCCTTCGACTTCGCTCAGGGTAAACTCCGTCGAAGGGGTGAGGGGGAGATGGCAGGTGAAACAAAGACAGGTGGTAGGATGATACCCCGTTATACCCTCCCTGAGATGGGACGAATCTGGAGTGAAATTAGTAAGCTCCAGAAAATGCTTGAGATAGAATTATTAGCCTGCGAGGCAATGGCTAAAGAAGGCATAGTTCCTCGAACGGTCCTTCCTAAGCTACGAAGAATCCTCAAAATCAATCCTCAACGAATCCATGAAATTGAACAAGCGACCCGTCACGATGTCGTGGCGTTTGTCTCTCATCTGGCTGAACAAGCGGGAGAGGCAGGCAAATACATTCACTATGGTCTGACTTCCAGCGATGTTCTCGATACAGCTCTGGGCTGTCAGATGACTGAGGCGGCCGATTTACTGATTGAGAGGGTCGTCCAACTCCGAAAGATCTTAGCTCGTCAAGCGCGCCGTTATGCAAAAACAGTGATGATAGGACGCACTCATGGTGTCCATGCCGAAGCGATAACATTGGGATTAAAGTTTGCCCTTTGGTATGAAGAGATGGGACGTGGATTGGGGCGATTCAAGGAATGCCGGACAAGGGTGGCGGTAGGAAAACTCTCCGGCGCCGTCGGGACGTTTGCTCATCTATCGCCTAGGGTAGAAGCATATGTCTGCCGCAAGCTAGGATTGACTCCTGCGAAAGTTTCTGCTCAGATCCTCCAGCGGGACCGCCACGCAGAGTTTCTTTCCGTGATTGCCTTAATTGGGGCGAGCTTAGAAAAGTTTGCTACTGAGATTCGACATTTGCAACGGACTGAAGTTCGGGAAGTCGAAGAGCCATTTGAACCAGACCAGAAAGGCTCCAGTGCCATGCCGCACAAACGAAACCCGGTTCGGTGTGAGCGGGTCAGCGGGTTAGCGCGTTTACTGCGGGGAAACGCAATAGCAGGGATGGAGAATGTGGCTCTCTGGCACGAACGGGATATTTCACACTCATCCGTGGAGCGGATAATCTTGCCTGATTCCTGCATCGCTCTCGATTTCATGCTGGCAGAAATGAGTGACATTCTCGACCGCCTGCTGGTCTATCCCGATAGAATGAAGGAGAATATTGAATCGAGTGGGGGACTCATTTTTTCACAACGAGTTCTGCTGGTACTCATCGCTAAAGGGATGAGCCGGGAAGAGGCGTACGCTTTAGTGCAAAGCCATGCGATGCGGACATGGAAAGAGAAAATTCCGCTAAAAGAACTTCTTTTGGCTGATCGTCGCCTGGCACGGAAATTGTCACCCCGTGAGATCGAGG
>JAHFFC010000127.1 GCA_023248175.1 Candidatus Omnitrophota bacterium
GACAAGAATTCAAGGGAAGGAGACTGAGTATTGCATTTCAGCGGTTCCGTTGGGGGGGTATGTCAAACTCGCGGGTGAAACCCTTCAGGAAGGAACAACGGGATCCCCTTGGGAATTTGTCACGCGCCCGATCTGGCAGCGATTTTTAATCGTTTTCGCGGGACCGCTGGCAAACTATCTTCTTGCCTTTGTTGTTTTCTGGACGATCTTCATGATCGGTAATCCGACGCTGACCAACCAGGTGGGACAACTGCTGGAAGGATACCCTGCCAGCCAGGCGGGAGTTCAGATCGGGGACCGGGTTTTGAGCGTGAATGGCAAAAAGGTCCAGTATTGGGACGATGTTTCGGGAGAAATTCGACGTAACCAGGGTCAGCCGCTCGAACTTGATATCAACCGCCAGGGGACAATGATTCAGTTAACAGTGGAGCCGCGCCTCGAAAAAAGAAAAAACCTCCTCGGCCAGGAGATGAAAATTCCCCTCATCGGTATTTCTCCCAAAGAAGAGATTATTTCAGTCCGGTATCCCATCTGGAAAGCCATGACCATGGCGGTAGAAAAACTTTTTCTCTTTACTCAGTTGACGTTCAAGGCTCTCTGGCTGATGATCACGGGGGCGCTCCCATTTAAGGAATCTGTCACTGGTCCGATCGGGATTTTTTATTTGGCATCAGGAGCCGCAAAATTAGGACTTGTTTATGTACTGCAAATCATTGCCACCATCAGCGCCAGCCTTGCCATTTTTAACGTACTCCCGATTCCGGTGCTGGATGGGGGACACCTCTTTTTCCTGGCAGTGGAAGCGGTTAAAAGAAAACCGCTGAGCGCGCGGACCCAGGAAATCATGACCCGCTTCGGGCTGGCATTCTTAATGATGATCATGGTATTTGTGTTCTATAACGATTTTGTAAGATTTGGAATTATTGAGAAAATTACCAAGGTGTTTAAATGATGTTGGGGCATAATTTCCACAATGCGCTGGACACAATTACTCATTCCAACTCTGAAAGAAGTTCCAGCTGACGCGGAAGCGGTCAGCCATATCCTGATGGTCCGCGCCGGTTTTATTTGCAAGCTGGCAGCGGGGGCCTATTCTTATTTGCCGCTTGGTTTGCGTTCCCTGCAAAAAGTTCAACAGATCATCCGTGAAGAAATGAATCGCGCGGGAGCGTTAGAGGTATTACTCCCGGCCCTTCAACCGGCGGAACTTTGGAAAGAATCAGGACGGCTGGCGGTATTAGGTAAAGATATGATTTCTTTCGTGGATCGTCATGGCAGTCAGATGGTCATGGGGCCGACCCACGAAGAGGTGATCACCGACTTAGCTAGAAACTATCTCCGTTCCTACCGCGACCTGCCTAAAATTCTCTACCAGATCCAGACAAAATTCAGAGATGAAGCCAGGCCCCGGTCCGGCGTGATCCGGAGCCGCGAGTTCATCATGAAAGACGGCTACAGTTTTGACACAAGCGCGGAAGGGCTTAACGTCAGTTATCAAAAAATGTTTGATACTTATATTCGAATCTTTGAGCGGTGTGGGCTGAAAGCAATTGCCGTCGAGGCGAATACCGGCATTATGGGAGGAGATGTTTCCCATGAATTCATGGTCCTTTCTGAAAGTGGGGAAGATTTAGTCGTGGTTTGTGGTTCTTGCGGTTACGCCGTCAGTCGAGAGAAAGCGGAATGCGTAAAGGTGGAAGGTGGAAGGTCGAAGGTTGAAGGTGAAAAAACAAAAGTACAAAAAGTCCACACACCAGGTGTCAGCAGCGTCGAAAAAGTGAGCCAATTCCTAAAGGTGAAGCCAAGCCAATTGATTAAGACGTTGATTTATCTGGCTGATGGCAAACCGGTTGCTGTTCTAGTGCGAGGAGACCATAAGGTCAATGAGTCCAAACTGAGCCGCGCGATCGGCTGCCAGGTCTTTCAGTTGGCCGATACGGTTGTGATTCAACGGATTACGGGAGCTCCTGTCGGGTTTTCCGGTCCTATCGGACTCAAAGAAAAAATCCAGCTCGTCGCTGATTTTGCGGTGAAGGGAATCGAAGATGGTGTCGTCGGCGCTAATGAAGCTGAGTATCATTTGACAGGAGTCGCTGTCGGGGAAGATTTCCAGCCGGATCAATGGAAAGACATCCGCTACATGACTGCGGAAGATCCCTGCCCTAAATGTCAGAAAAGAATCGAGATCAAAACGGCAATCGAAATGGGGCATATCTTTAAGCTTGGCATTAAATACAGCAAAGCGATGGGGGCCAATTTTCTGGATCAGGATGGGAAAGAGAAGCCATTGGTCATGGGATGCTACGGCATCGGCGTCAACCGGATCCTCGCTGCCGTGATTGAACAAAGCCACGATGAAAACGGCATCATCTGGCCTGTTACCATCGCACCTTTCCAACTCCTCATCACCGTTGTCAACGCCGCCAACGAATCACTCATGCGAGCGGCCGAAAAAATCTACCACGATTGCATCCAAGCCGGCGTTGAAGTTTTGCTCGATGACCGCGACGAGCGTGCCGGCGTCAAATTCAAAGACGCCGACCTGATCGGGATTCCATTCCGGGTGGTCGTAGGTGAAAAAAACCTCACTCAAGGCAAAATCGAAGTCAAGCGTCGGCAGGATAAAGAGAGTACCCTCACAAGTCCCGAATCGGTTGTTGGCTGGGTAACTCCCTTGTCATCCTGAGCGAGCCCGCCCTGAGCAATGTCGAAGGGCTTGTCCTTATAGATGAGGAATCGATGAGTTTAATGGAGCCGTTTGAGATTCATTGTCCGTACTGCGGTCAACTGATTGAAATAACCATTGATGGTTCTGCGGGTTCTCAGAAATATATCGAAGATTGTTTGGTTTGCTGTAGACCGATCAATTTAACCGTTACTATTGATGAAAATGGTGAGAGAGGAGTCAGAGCGACAAGTGAAGATGAAGAATAAAAGGTTACCAGACGCTTAAAATGCTCTACCTCCCGAAAGTGAACCTTCAGCGAGTTCTGGCGAGTCTGATTCTGTTTATTTCGGTGAAACTGCTGTGGAAGGGATTATGAATCAAACAAATCCCTTGACTTA
>JAHFFC010000012.1 GCA_023248175.1 Candidatus Omnitrophota bacterium
AATTTAATCCTGAGCGAGCCCCCGCTGCTTCGCTTTGCGAAGCAAAGCTGCGGGGGCGAGTCGAAGGATCTGAGCAACGAGAAAAATAAGATTGGCTTAAGTTTTTCTTGTGTCCTAGCTGTAGCAATTTTTATAGAATAAATGGGTGTGTTGCATAGCGGCAATTGCACCAGACTGTAAATCTGGCGCCTTAACGGGCTACGAAGGTTCGAGTCCTTCCGCACCCAGAAATACCATGCAAATCCCCTCTCCTTCCAGAGGAAGGAGAGGGTTAGGCCTGTCCTGAGCGAAGTCGAAGGGGTGAGGGAGGATGGATGGGGATGGATATGGAACAAAACGATCAACAACTTTATGAATGCTCAGAGTGCCATTTGAAATACAAAGATAAGGAGTGGGCAGAAAAGTGTAGAGCTTGGTGCAGGAAACACCAAAGTTGCAATTTAGAAATCACCGCTCATGCCGAAAAACCGGAAACTAGCCTCGGATAGTGTCTAATGCGGGTGTAGCACAGTGGTAGTGCTCGTGCCTTCCAAGCATGCTACACGGGTTCGATTCCCGTCACCCGCTTTTTCCATTTGCAAAGAAAAAGCTTGACAAATTCATGAGTCTGCATATAATACAACATACTTTAGCTAGTAAGGTTAGAGACGCTGCTGTAGCTCAGTTGGCAGAGTACGTCTTTGGTAAAGACGAGGTCACCGGTTCAATCCCGGTCAGCAGCTTAGGGGCGTGGTACGTTTAAGGATGGAGGTTAGAGATGGCGAAGGAAAAATTCGAGAGAAAGAAACCACATATCAACATAGGAACGATTGGACATGTCGATCACGGGAAGACGACCCTGACGAGTGGGATCACGAGAGTGTTATCCAAGCGTGGGCTAGCGCAGGCGAAGGCGTACGATGAGATTGACAATGCTCCTGAAGAGAAGGCTCGCGGGGTGACGATCAACGTACATCACGCAGAGTATGAGACGGAGAAACGGCATTATGCGCACGTAGATTGTCCTGGGCATGCGGATTATGTGAAGAACATGATCACAGGGGCGGCGCAGATGGATGGTGCGATTCTGGTAGTGAGTGCGGTAGATGGTCCGATGCCGCAGACGCGGGAGCATATTCTGTTAGCGAGGCAAGTGGGAGTACCTGCGATTGTCGTATTCTTAAACAAAGTGGACGCGGTGGAAGACAAGGAATTACTGGATTTGGTGGAATTGGAAGTGAGGGAGTTATTGACGAAGTATGAATTCCCCGGGGATAAGATACCTGTGATTCGCGGGAGCGGATTAAAGGCAGGAGAAGATGCAGATGCAGGGAATATGGAGAGTCCGTGGGTGAAGGGGATAGTGGATTTAATGAAGGCGGTGGACGAGTATATCCCGGAGCCGAGACGAGATATTGAGAAGCCGTTTTTGATGGCGGTGGAGGATGTGTTCAGTATTACTGGGCGAGGGACGGTAGGGACAGGGAGAGTGGAGCGAGGGAAGATTAAGGTTGGGGAGGAGATAGAGGTAGTTGGGATCAAGGCGACGAAGAAGAGTGTGGTGACAGGGATCGAGATGTTCCGGAAGCTTTTGGATGAGGGGCAGGCGGGAGACAATTTAGGAGTGTTGTTAAGAGGGATCGAGAAGGACGATTTAGAGCGTGGGCAGGTATTGGCGGCGCCTGGAAGTATCATGCCTCACAAGAAGTTCAAGGCGACGGTGTATGTATTGACGAAGGAAGAAGGTGGGCGGCACACGCCGTTTTTCAAGGGATACCGTCCACAATTTTACTTTAGGACGACGGACGTAACCGGGATAGTACATTTACCGAAGGATGTAGAGATGGTGATGCCTGGGGACAATGTAAAAGTGGAGGGAGAGTTGATTACCCCGATTGCGATGGAGAAGGAGTTACGGTTTGCGATTCGCGAGGGGGGCAAGACCATCGGTGCCGGCGTCGTAACGGAGATTATTGAGTAATTCAAAACGGAGAATGAAATGACATTCTCCGTTTGTTTTCTATAAACGGGGGCCCTTAACTATCGTCCCTTAAGGGACGATAGTTTTGTTGTTTTTTAAAACCTTAAGAAAAGATGCAAGATTTAATTACATTCGAGTGCACTGTTTGTAAAAATCGCAATTATGCTTCAACCAAAAACAAGAAGAATGTTGTTGACCGGTTGGAGTTGAAGAAGTTTTGCAAGCACTGCAGGAAGCATACCCCGCATAAGGAGACAAAGTGAGGCCGATGGACGATAGACGAAGGACGAAGAGAATAAAAGCGTCCATCGTCCCTCGTCTTTCGTCTATCAGGTTTTATAGGCCAGTAGCTCCAACGGCTAGAGCAGCGGTCTCCAAAACCGCGTGTTGTGGGTTCGAGTCCCTCCTGGCCTGAAATGATACAGTCGGGAGTAGTTTTACAAAACGCGAAGAAAGAACGATGATTAAAAAAACGAAATTGTTTTATAACGAGGTGCAATCTGAGATGAAGAAAGTCTCCTGGCCGACCCGGGAGGAATTGACAGAATCCACGGTGATCGTGATGATCTCAGTAGCGGTGCTGGCTGTTTTTATCGGTGTGGTTGATTTTGTTCTTTCTCGTATGATCCCGGTGGTATTGCGATAGCTCCTATGGCTAAAAAGTGGTACGTCATTCATACACAGACAGGTTATGAAGATCGCGTGAAAGGGGCACTGGAAGTGAGACTAGCTTCAAATCCCCCGATTCAGGAAAAAGTAAATCAGGTGCTGATTCCAACAGAAAAAGTTTCCGAGGTAAAAGACGGGAAGAAGAAAATCAGTCAGCGCAAATTTTTCCCCGGTTATGTTTTGATTGAAATGGATTTAACGGAAGATACATGGTATTTGGTCAAAAGCACCCCTGGAGTCACAGGATTTATCGGTCCGGGAAATAAGCCTTTGCCGCTTCAAGAGAATGAAATCCGGACAATTCTCAAACAAGCGGAAGAGAAGCAGGAAAAAGCCACACCCAAGGTTATTTTTGAAGTCGGTGAAGCCGTGAAAGTAAAAGAAGGGCCTTTTACGAATTTCAATGGAACCATTGAAGAAGTTCATCCTGGAAAAGGGAAGTTAAAAGTGATGGTTTCGATTTTTGGGCGTTCTACTCCGGTGGAATTAGAGTACTGGCAAGTGGAGAAACTTTAAAGACCGTCGTGAGTCGTGAGGGATGAGTCGTCAGTAGAACAAAAGCCCACGACCCACGACAAGCATCAATGAGGTATAGCATATATGGCTGTTAAAAAGATCAAGGCAATCATTAAACTTCAAGTTCCCGCCGGGCAGGCGAATCCTGCTCCTCCTGTTGGACCTTCTCTGGGGCAGCATGGCCTCAATATCATGGAATTCTGCAAACAGTTTAATGAGAAGAGCAAAAGCCAACAGGGATTGATCTTGCCGGTTGTGATCACGGCCTTCGAAGACCGCTCGTTTACCTTTATTATCAAGAGTCCGCCGGCTTCGGTTCTATTAAAGAGGGCATGCAGTTTAGCCAAGGGATCGGGAACGCCCAACCGGATGAAAGTAGGAAAAGTAACGAAAGCCCAGCTTCGGGAAATTGCGGCCTTAAAGGTAAAGGACTTAAACGCGGCAGACACAGAAGCCGCAGCGAGAATCATTCAGGGCACGGCGCGCAGTATGGGAATTGAGGTGGTGGGATGAAGGTAGCGGAACAGAGTAAAAGGGTGCAGCAGGCTTATCAGGGGATTGATCAAACCAAACGATACCGCTTAATGGAGGCAATCCAGATCATCAAAAAAACCCCAAAGGTAAAATTTGATGAGAGTGTTGATTTAGCGTTTTGTTTGGGAGTGGATCCCAAGCAATCCGATCAAGCAGTGCGCGGAGTGGTCAGTTTACCCAATGGCACAGGGAAAAAAGTGAGGATCGCTGTTTTCTGCAAGGGAGAAGCTGAAAAGAGCGCCAGGGAAGCAGGAGCTGATTTCATCGGAGCGGAAGATTTGATTAAAAAGGTAGAAGGGGGATGGCTTGATTTTGATGTTGTGGTCAGTACTCCTGACTTAATGAAAGATGTGGGGAAACTGGGAAAAATTTTGGGGCCCAAGGGACTGATGCCTAATCCAAAAGCAGGGACGGTTACGACGGATGTCGCGAAGGCAATTAAAGAAGTAAAAGCGGGCCGCGTGGAATTCAAGGTGGATAAACAGGGAAACATCAATTTATCGGTTGGGAAACTCTCTTTTTTGGAGCAGGCGATTTATGAGAATGCCCTGCAAGCAATCGAGGCAATTGTCCATCAGCGGCCCGCGAGTGTCAAAGGCATTTTCATCAAAGGAATTGCGTTATCATCGTCGATGGGACCGGGATTAAAACTGGACTTAACCGAATTTCAGCCGTAGGCTTGCGCCAGACCTGTCCGTATCTGGTAGAGGCGGAAAATGTGAATTGATCTATGGAACAAACTAAAAAGTATGGCCGTTTGGCAAAAGAGTTGATGTTTCAAGAACTGAAAAAGCGATTTGACACTAACGAACATTTTTTCGTGGTAGGAGCTGAGAAATTGGCGACTCACGATATCGAATCGCTCCGAAGACTTCTTCGTCAGGAAGCGGCAAGGTATGTCGTTGTCAAAAATGCCCTCTGTCATCGACTCCTCAAGGAAAAATCATTGGATGGAATGATCGGTTATGTCCAAGGGCAAACGGCGATTGTCTTCGGAAAAGGAGATCCGACAGTTATCGCCAAATCAATTGTTCAGTTTGCGAAGGATCATGAGACATTTAAAATCGCCGGAGCGATTTTAGCGGGTCAACAGATCAATGCCACCCATATCAAAACTCTGGCCAGTCTGCCATCCAGGCAGGTGTTAATCGCAAAAGCGGTGGGTCGTATGAAAGCCCCAATCGTTGGGCTTGTATTGAGCTTATCCGGACTCTTACGTCAATTAGTTATCGTGCTCGATGGAGTCAAAAATAAAAAATCCTAGAAGGAGGGAATTACCATGGAAGTAGAAGCGAAAGAAAAAAAGGTTGAAGTGGAATCGATCATTTCAGCCATTGAACAGATGACGGTCCTTGAACTGGCAAGTTTGGTCAAAACATTGGAAGAGAAATTTGGAGTCTCTGCCGCTATTCCAGTGGCGGCGGGCGGCGCTTCTTCCGGTGGTGGCGAAGCAAAACCAGCAGTAGAAGAAAAAACAGCGTTCACATTAGTATTAACCAGCGCAGGCGATAGTAAGATTCAGGTGATTAAAGAGATTCGTGCAATCACCAATCTTGGTTTAAAAGAAGCCAAGGATCTCGTTGAGGGGGCTCCCAAGACGATTAAAGAAGGAGTTTCCAAGTCTGAAGCTGAAGAAATCAAAAAGAAATTGGAAGCCGCGGGCGCTAAGGTTGAACTGAAATAAGATAAACACGGATAAAAATCTGTGCGAATCCGTGTAAAAATAAGGTTAACCCCTATGACAAAAAGACGTCAATTTGGAAAGCTTCCCGAATCGTGGGGAATGCCGAACTTAATAGAAATTCAGATAGGCTCTTATGAGGAATTTCTGCAGGGGGGTGTCCCTGTCACGAAAAGGAAAAACGTGGGTCTCCAAGCAGTTTTGCTGGAGACATTTCCTATCGAGAGTTTTGATGGACGCTACCGTCTTGAATTTGTCAGCTATACCATCAATCAGCCGAAGTACACCGTGCGTGAGTGTTTGAGCAGAGGGCTTACTTATGCGGGGCCTTTAAAGGTGAAACTTCGTCTGGTTTCAAAAAAGGAATCCCGAGAGCAGGAAGTTTACTTAGGCGATGTTCCTTTAATGACAGAGACCGCTACTTTTGTGGTGAATGGGGATGAAAGAGTTGTTGTCAGCCAGCTTCACCGTTCTCCGGGGGTTTCCTTTGAAGAACGATTCCACACCAATGGGAAGCGTCTTTATTCCGCCAGAATTATTCCCTACCGAGGAGCCTGGGTTGAATTTGAATTCGACATCAACGACTGCATCTATGTTTATCTTGACAGAAAAAAGAAGTTTTTAACGACCACTTTCTTAAGGGCGATCGGGTTTTCAGAAGACGCGGATATTATCAAAGCATTTTGTGATGTGGAAGAGATTTCATTACCCAGTAGCGCAAAATCATTCAAGGAAGAAAACATGGTCGCGGCGGAAACGATCAAGGGAAGCACCGGTGGGAATGTTATTACCGCTGGACAACCACTAACACCCGAAGTAGTTAGTTTCCTGATTGAAGCGAAGATTCCCACTTTAAAGGTCACTCGCCAGCCGATCGCTGAGATTACCAAGACATTGGAACGGGACTGTACCAAAAATCGGGATGAAGCTGTAATGGATATTTATAAGAAACTGCGTCCTGGCGATCCTCCGACTACGGATAGTGCCAAAACACTTCTGGAACGGTTGGTTTTTGACAACAAGAGATATGATTTGGGCCGTGTCGGGAGATTCATGCTGAATCGCAAACTCGGAATGAATAGCAAATTGGAGAACAGGACGCTGGATAAGGAAACTATCGTCCAAGTCATTAAGCGGTTGATCAAGCTTAAAGAGGGAGAAGGGGACGTTGACGACATTGACCATTTGGGGAATCGTCGTGTCAGAACCATTGGAGAACTTCTGCAGAATCAATTCCGAGTTGCCATGGCCCGCGTGGAGAAATCGGCGCGGGAGAGAATGAATCTCTATGATCCGGAAAGCATGATGCCGAACAACCTGGTCAATTCCAAACTGGTTTCAACGGTCGTGAAGGATTTCTTTGGGCGGAGCCAGCTGTCGCAATTCATGGACCAGACCAATCCACTGGCGGAGTTAGCTCATAAGCGTCGTTTGAGCGCATTGGGTCCTGGTGGGTTAAGCCGCGAACGAGCCGGTTTTGATGTGCGGGACGTGCATTATTCCCACTACGGCCGCGTTTGTCCAATTGAGACGCCAGAGGGGCCAAACATCGGATTGATTGCTTCCTTAAGCACATATGCCAGGGTCAATGAATACGGATTTGTTGAGACTCCTTATCGAAAAGTTGAGAATGACCGCGTGACCAAGAAGATCGAGTATCTCACTGCGGATTTGGAAGATAACGCCATTATTGCTCAGGCCAACGCCAGAATTGACAAAGATGGAAATTTCCTGGATCCGTTGGTTTCTTGCCGTCAGCGAGGTAATTTCCCGAAGGTTCCGCCGAAAGAAATTCACTACATGGACGTGACACCGAAGCAGTTAGTCAGTGTGGCGGCAAGCCTGATTCCATTCCTAGAACATGACGATGCCAACCGCGCTCTCATGGGTTCCAATATGCAGCGTCAGGCTGTTCCGCTTCTCTTTCCTGAATCGCCTACGATTGGAACGGGGATGGAACATCGGGCTGCCAAAGATTCCGGCGCTGTTGTGGTTGCTAGATCAAGCGGAACAGCAATGCTTGTTGAATCTGACAAGATTATGATCGGTAAGGATGTTTATCCGCTTTTGAAATTCCAGAGATCCAATGCCGATACCTGCCTGAACCATCGGCCGTTAGTCAAAGTAGGCCAGAAAGTAAAGGAAGGAGACGTGATCGCTGACGGGGCCGCTACTAAAGATGGCGAACTTTCGCTAGGGAGAAATGTGCTGGTCGCGTTTATGCCTTGGAGAGGGTATAACTTTGAAGATGCCATTCTCATCAGCGAAAGATTGGTTAAAGACGATGTCTATACATCGGTGCATATCGGTGAGTTTGAAATTGAGGCGCGGGATACCCGTCTGGGTCCTGAAGAAATCACACGGGATATTCCCAATGTGAGTGAGGAAGCCCTTCGGGATTTAGATGAACAAGGAATCGTCCGCATCGGCGCTGAAGTGGAGCACGGTGATATTCTCATCGGGAAAGTTTCGCCGAAGAGTGAAACGGAACTCTCGCCGGAGGAAAAATTACTCAGAGCCATTTTTGGCGAGAAGGCCGGTGATGTCCGCGATGCTTCCCTGACGGTTCCTCCTGGTACCGAGGGGATTGTTGTGGATGTTAAAGTCTTCACGCGAAAAGACAGCAAGACAATGACCAAAAATGAATTAGCCGAGGAACAGCGCCAAATCGGTGAAATTCGAAGAGTTTATCGGGATCAGATCACGGTGATTGAAAAAGAACGGGATCGGAAATTAGGGTCGTTGCTTTGGGGTAAGGCCCTTGGCGCTAATCTGGTCGATCCTGTAACCGAGAGAACGCTCATTGCAAAGGGAAAGGTGCTTCGCAAGAAAGACATTAAGAAAATCATGCGGGCAGACTTAGAAAATATTGTTCTTGTAGAAAGAAACGAAGAGGCTGAGGAAGATATTCGGCGGTTCTCTAAGCTCTTTACTAAGCAGATAGAAGATTTGATTTATGAGGAAGAAAGAGAAATGGACAAAATTAAGCGGGGAGACGAACTCCCTCCAGGGGTCATCAAGAAGGTGGTTGTTTATATCGCGAGCAAGAAGAAAATTTCGGTAGGGGATAAAATTGCCGGCCGACACGGGAATAAGGGAGTGATAGCGAAAATCCTTCCTGCTGAAGACATGCCGTTCCTTCCTGATGGAAGTCCTGTGGATATGGTGCTCAATCCGCTTGGGGTTCCTTCTCGAATGAACGTAGGGCAGATTCTTGAACTCCATTTAGGGTGGGCGGCGCACGCTCTTGGTTATAAAGTAGCGACGCCGGTTTTCGACGGCTCCAGCGAGGAGGAAATTAAAGTAGAAATGCGGAAAGCAGGATTGCCCATGAGAGGGAAATCGATTCTCTACGATGGATTGACGGGAGAACCGTTTGAACAGGAAGTAGCGGTGGGGATGATTTACATGATGAAACTTGCCCACTTAGTAGACGATAAGATTCACGCGCGCTCCATTGGTCCTTATTCTCTGGTAACGCAGCAGCCGCTCGGAGGCAAAGCCCAGTTTGGCGGACAGCGCTTTGGAGAAATGGAAGTGTGGGCATTGGAAGCATACGGCGCTGCTTATACCCTTCAGGAACTTTTAACGGTGAAGAGCGACGACGTTGTTGGAAGAACTAAGACGTATGAAGCCATTGTCAAAGGGGAGAACACGCTTCAAGCGGGAACACCGGAATCTTTTAATGTTTTGATCAAAGAATTGCAGAGTCTTTGCTTGGATATTCGAACAGAGAGGCGATCATCATGACGGAGCTAAAAACGGCAAAGTTGGCGATTTTGGAAGGAGAAGCAGGGGGACCCAGTGCGATATGGCCGATGTTTGACGCCATTCGTATCAAGATTGCTTCTCCTGAAGTCATCCGTTCGTGGTCTAAAGGAGAAGTCAAGAAACCGGAGACGATTAACTACCGGACCTTTAAGCCAGAGAGAGATGGTTTGTTCTGTGAGCGGATTTTTGGTCCCACTCGGGATTGGGAATGTAATTGTGGAAAGTATAAGCGGATCAAACACAAAGGAATTGTCTGCGATCGCTGCGGTGTTGAAGTCACTTTCTCGAAAGTCCGCCGTGAAAGAATGGGGCATATCGAATTAGCCGCTCCTGTGTCGCATATCTGGTTCTTCAAAGCGGTCCCAAGCCGAATCGGAAATCTTCTGGAATTGAGCATTAGAGAATTGGAGAAGGTCCTCTACTATGAAGAGTATATCGTTGTGGAACCCGGCGATACACCTCTGCAAAAGAAAGAACTTCTCAACGAAGAAAAATATCGGGAGGCGCTCGAGAAATATGGTTCGCGCTTTACAGGGAAAATCGGCGCTGAGGCGATTCGAGATTTACTAGAAGAATTGGACTTGGACAGCATGGCGAAGAAACTACGGAAGGAACTTTCCCAAGTCAAGACAGAACAGGGACAGCAGCGGATCATTAAAGTCCTAAAAATTGTGGAGGACTTCCGCAAATCGGATAATAAACCGGAATATATGATCTTGGAAGTCATTCCTGTGATTCCACCGGATCTACGTCCTCTCGTTCCGCTCGACGGAGGCCGTTTTGCCACCAGTGATCTGAACGATCTGTATCGGCGCGTCATTAACAGAAATAATCGGTTGAAGAAACTGGTCGAGTTAAAGGCCCCTGGGATTATTATCCGCAACGAGAAGAGAATGCTTCAGGAATCGGTGGACGCGCTCTTTGACAACGGACGCCACGGCAGAGCGGTGACGGGACCCGGCAATCGTCCGTTAAAGTCGCTGAGCGATATGCTCAAAGGAAAGCAGGGAAGGTTCCGTCAGAATCTATTGGGCAAGCGAGTGGACTATTCAGGACGTTCGGTGGTTGTCATCGGGCCTGAGTTGAAACTGTGGGAATGCGGATTACCAAAGCAGATGGCGCTGGAGTTATTTGAACCGTTTATTATCCGTAAACTGAAAGAACGGGGATATGTTCATACTATTAAGAGTGCCAAGAGGATGATCGAGAGGGCGAAATTAGAGGTGTGGGATATTTTAGATGAAGTGATCAAAGATCATCCAATTCTTTTAAACCGCGCACCGACTCTTCACCGTCTTGGAATTCAGGCGTTTCAGCCAATTCTGGTCGAAGGAAAAGCGATCCGTGTTCACCCATTGGTGTGTACGGCTTTCAACGCCGATTTCGACGGCGACCAAATGGCGGTTCATGTTCCTCTCTCGGTAGAGGGGCAAATGGAAGCGCGCCTTCTCATGCTGGCGCCGCACAATATTTTTTCTCCTTCTGATGGAAGGCCGATTGTCAGTCCGACACAGGATATCGTTCTGGGGATTTATTATCTGACGAAGGAAAGGGTTGTTCCATCAGGTACCCAGTTAAGGAGTTTCGCCGATGCTAACGAAGTGATTACGGCTTACCAGAACAAGGTTGTCAAGATTCATCAACCGATCCAACTGAGGATCAAAGGAGAGAAAATTCAGACTACAGTCGGCAGAGTTCTCTTCAATGATCTTCTGCCCGAGGGAATGCCTTTTGTGAATGAGACACTCGACAAAAAAGGGGTGAGCAAGGTTATTAGGGAATGCCATTGCCTGTTTGGAGCCCATCAGACAGTTCTTCTACTGGATGCTGTCAAACGGATGGGATTTGAGGAAGCAACTCGCGCGGGACTCTCTCTGTCGGTGGATGATTTCTGGACTCCTCCTGAGAAAGTCAAAATGCTTGAAAAGGCAAAACAGGAAGTAGCGGATGTGGATAATCAGTATCGCAAAGGAATTATCACCGATGGTGAACGATATAATAAAGTCATTGATATCTGGTCTCAAGTGACGGATCAGATTTCTGATTTGATTTTCAAGCAACTCGATACCTTTAATCCTGTTTTCATGATGGCAGATTCGGGTGCGCGCGGATCCAAACTGCAGATCCGACAACTTGCCGGGATGAGAGGGCTCATGGCCAAACCTTCAGGAGAAATCATCGAGAACCCAATTACCTCCAATTTCAGAGAAGGGTTGAACGTATTGGAGTACTTTATCTCGACCCACGGCGCCCGTAAAGGATTGGCAGACACGGCGCTCAAAACTGCGGACTCCGGCTATCTGACAAGACGTCTTGTCGATGTGGCACAGGATGTCATTATGACGATCGAGGATTGCGGCACAGTAAACGGTATTTTGATCAGCGCCATCATTGAGGGAGATGAGATTGTCGTCAACTTAACCGAGCGTATCGTTGGGCGTGTCGCTCTTGATAATATTGTAGACGTCATCACTGACAGGGTGATTGTGAGAGCGGGTGAAGTGATCGTGGAAGAAAAAGCAACGGAGATCGAAGGGGTAGGAATCGAAAAAATTCGAATCCGATCGGTGTTGACTTGTGAAGCGGAGTATGGGGCGTGTGCGCGGTGTTATGGAAGTGACTTATCCACTGGAAGGATGGTGAATTTGGGAACGGCTGTAGGAATTATTGCTGCACAATCCATTGGTGAACCAGGGACCCAGCTGACCATGAGGACGTTCCATATTGGTGGTACTGCCAGTACGACCATTGAACAATCTAACATCAAATCCAAGAATGAAGGGTTGGTGAAGTATCACAGTCTTCGTGTTGTCAAAACCGAGGACAACAAAATTATTGTTCTGAACCGAAATGGTCAAATCAGCCTCAACGACTCGAGCGGACGCGAGCTGGAGCGTTACACCGTTCCTCAAGGGGCACAGCTTTATGTTGCTGAAGGAGAAACGGTCAGACAAGATCAAGTTTTCGTCCGATGGGACCCATATACTTTCCCGATCCTGACGGAAACCAACGGACTCGTCAAATTTGAGGATATCCGCGAAGAAGTGACGATGCGCAAAGAAATGGATCAGGAAACAGGATTGATCGGACGCGTC
>JAHFFC010000128.1 GCA_023248175.1 Candidatus Omnitrophota bacterium
AGACGTTGGCTCAAGAGTGAAGATGAGATGCATGGCACTTTTGGCAAGGCGGCTTTTGTGCCGGAACTCACCATTTATGAAGCCGCCCCGTTTCATTTTCCGCACGAACATCACCGTCACCATACAAAATGGCTGCGTCAGTTCGACATTCCTAATATTATGATTTTAAGAACACCGTTGAAATCGATCTCCTATCTTTTGGCAGCCCTCCTCAATTTCATCGCATCCGTTGATGCTCGATTGAAGGACACCAGACTCGAGAAATTTCTTAAAAAAATATTTCAACCATTTAGTTCTCTAGTCCCCTCTTGGATGTCGGGGCTGTCTAAAGGTGCCAATTCCTTAGCGTTGCAAGAAGTGGAGATCAGTAACATTCCCCCGCTTCCACCGCGTAGCGAGTACCAATCGAATCTTGGTCTGAGGGGGGCTTTTAGTGAGTTGGTATGGAGTTTCCAGCTAGGCATTACCTTTTTAGCTATGGTCACGCCGGGAATCATTCAGGTGGCCTATCCTTATATTGGAGAACTGTTGTTTGCCAATATCATGATCATGTTGCTCCACCCCAATTTTTTGACGCCGCTCATAAGAAGAGGAAAAGAAGTAATTAAAAATCCATCGACATTTCGAAAAAACCTGCTCGGTTTTCTTTTACTCGACTTGCCAGCTGGGGTCGTTCAAATCGGGGGATCCACCAGAATCTATTTGAACAAGGTAATTTTACAACTCCATTCTTTGTCGATAGGTTTTGGAACAGCATTTCTTGATCTGATTAGACAACTGAAAGGAGAAAAACTGGTGGGTACGTGGGGGGCCTTTGAGCTGGAATCCAAAAACCCGTTTTTTATCACTCACCTTGCGAAGGTAAGATGGCCCGTTGCAATCGGTTTGTCCCTTGGTCTTCTTACAGCATCGGGTAGCCCGGCTGTTCTTGCCTTCCTGGGAGGTTCCACAGGGATTCAGGCGATCGGATGGATTATGGGATTCCTGCTCGGACCTTTTATGATTGTGGAGTATTGGATCAGTTTCGGCAAAGCCTTGCGGGAAACCATACAGCAAGGTGAGATCAAAAAAGCTGCTTGGGAGTTATCAAAGCACACCTTCTCTTCATTTCTACTCATGGGATATCTTATTTGGATTACCACCGCGGCCTCTTCTTCCTGGGCGGGGCTGATTCCTGTAGATCTTTTCATCCGAGCATCAACCATTATTGGCGCTTCCTGGCTCTTTGGGGCCGGAACAAGCTGGTTCTATGGAATCAATATAGGAAGAACACCTCAGAGAGAAGAAGGAATTATTCCACCCATTACGAAAAGCGGGGGGCGCATTCAGCTCATTACATCACTCTTAGGATGGGGCACCATCGCGACAACTTTTGTTTGGTTATTTTATCCTGACGTACTGGGCCGGATCTTGTTACTTGGTTCATTTGCTCCGACAGCCGATGGGACCGTGGGAGTGGCGGCACCGCTGCCTACTCTCTGGACTTATGAAAGTGCCTTGAACATTCCTTGGTACTTTACAGTATTTTTCGCCTTAATTATGAGCGACACAATCATTGGGGCCATTGGAACCTTTTGGGGAATCGGTAGTGATCTCGCCGCTCTCTATAAATTTCTTCGTAAACAACCCCCGTCGCCAGCGACGACAACCCCTTCACCTGAAAGAAAACAGCGAATTTTAAAGTGGGTTGGGATCGGTGCTGCGATTGCGAGCGCGGTGGCTGGGATTTTGATTGGAATCTCTTATTTGAGAAAAATAGAAAGAGAAAAACTACCTGAGCCCCCGGGCCGGGAGCGGAAAGAAGAGGAAAACATTCTGCGGCAGGGGGCTTGGCGGGTGATTGGAGCGAAAGATACCGGTCCGCAGGCGAGTTTCATAAAAACTCCTCAAGGCAATTTCTCAGAACTCAAGATCCTTTTTGGGGAGAATCAAATCTTCTCGGTCAAGGGAAACGGCTATCTCCGAGCCACCTTGCCTCAGATAGATTGGGGGACAAGTTTTGTCACGCCCGGCTATTGGAGCGGGGGCAAGTACTATCACAATTCCAAAATCGAAGAAGCCCAATTGAATTATGACGCTGCCCAGGGTTTGCTTATCTTGAGAGGGAAATTAGTGGATGACCCCGGCAATTGGGAAGCCGAGGATTTCACGATCATCTTCCACTCGAAATCTGCTTCGGTGGAAATGGAGATTTCCTATACTCCGGTGGCCAAGAAAAAATTCAACATTGATCAGGATCGTTTGGAAAAACACGAAGGCTTCAAGATCGCTCAACTCAGTTCCATGAACATTGGGAGAGAATATGACGCCAATGAGGCTTCGTATCAGGATTCCACAGGAAAGCTCATTCGAGTTCCCCTCAGTCCGCCTGATCGATTCATTCTTGAAGATCCGAAACCTTTAGGAAAGGGAGGAATCTTTTATCTCAATAACACCTCTCCCGTGATGGGAAGAAATACGCCAAGTACCTTTCTTCAATTGGGGCCAGACGCGAATCCTGAAGATTTCACTCCTCAAGGATGGATCACCCGTTCTCAGAATCCTGATGATGATAATGTGGGCGGATGGATCCATTATAATAAAGCAAAGAAAGCCTACGAGAAGGGAGAAACGATTGGTAAATTTCGGCTGATCTTGGGAGCGACAAAATCCCGTTCCGAGGTCCGTACGAAGGCGACAAGTTTCGTTACGCGGCTGCAAAAAGCTTGGGACGGAAGAATGGCTCGTGGGAAGGTATTTCGTTATGACTTGACGAAGGTTCAGGAAAGGCGAGTCGGTAGATTCTACGTCCAGTATAATCCCGGCCGTTTGGAGAGGGAAAGGGAGGAGGAGAGGCCTCTTATTGATACCAATCCCGTTTCTATGCCTTTCGGGAACACCGCCGATTTTAGCCAAATCTATAAAAAGTATCCCGGGCAAAGACTTTTTGAAGAGACGATTCAAAATGAACGCATGGCTTTTCATGTCAATTATGCACCGCTTGTTCCTCATCATTTCCTTTTAATCCCATCTCCCGAGGACAATCTCCCGCAGTTGATGACGGAACATG
>JAHFFC010000129.1 GCA_023248175.1 Candidatus Omnitrophota bacterium
ATGCGCCGCAGAAGCAGTACGAGCAGAATTGCAAAGTTGACACCGCTGGAAATCGCCGTCGCCAAAGCAATCCCCCCCTCTTTTAGGGGCCCCATTAAAATAAGGTTCAAAACAACATTTAGGAAAAACCCAATAGCACCGATTTTCACGGGTGTTTTTGTCTCCTTTAAGGAGTAAAACGCACTGGTGACTACTTTAATACCCGAATAAGCAAACAACCCGAGGCTGTAATACATGAGTACCATCGCTACACGCTGTGTGGATTCGGCGGTAAACTGATCTCTTTCAAACAGAAGTCGAATGATCGGTTCCCTTAAAAAAATGAGCCCCACCGAAGCGGGAATGACGATGAACGCCAGCGCCCTGAGTGAAAAACCAAGGGTTTCCCGGAACTGGTCCATCTGTTCCAGTGCCGCGTGAGAAGAGAAAGTCGGTAGTACTGCCGTTCCCATCGCGGCGGCAAAAATCCCCAGTGGAAATTGCATCAGGCGATTGGCATACCACAGTGAAGAGCTGGCCCCCTCCCCAACAAAATAAGCCATATAGAGGTCAACCGTCATACTGAGCTGAGTCACCGCTAAACCAAAGAGTGTCGGCCCCAGTAATTTTGCGACTTCACGAACCCCTTCGTCGTGGAGATTAACACGCCATTCCAGATGAGGTTTCTTCTTCCACAACGGCGGGATTTGGATAACAAACTGCAGAACTCCACCGATCAAAATACCCCAGACAAGTCCGTAGACCTGATGCTGAATATCGCTTCCGAAGAAAGCACAGATCCAGGCTGGCGCGATAATCCATCCGATATTGAGGAAAACGGGAGCTAACGCCGGGGTCCAAAATTGCCGATAAGAATTCAAAATTCCCATCGCCCAGGCAGCCCAAGCAATTAAAAGGAGAAAAGGAAGGAATAGACGAAGCAAATCAACCATCAAGGTAATTTTCGGTTCGAGGGAGATGGTTTTTAAATAAGTAAGCACCCCCCATCCCAGCCCCATCAGAATCAGCGACAAGAGAGTCACTAATGTCCCGATGATGCTAGCGAAACGCCAACTATCCTTCTGCGGTCGTTTTTCGAGATAGCGGGTAAAAACAGGAATGAAAGAACTGGAGAGAGCCCCTTCTCCTAAGAGCCGTTTCAAGAGGTTGGGAACCATAAACGCCATCAAAAAAGCGTCATAAACCCAACTGGTGCCGAAAATCCTAGCGGTCAGAATATCTCTGACTAAACCTAGTATCCTGGATAAAAAAGTAGCAAAACCAATGACCCCGGCTGAACGAATGAGAGAACGCATTGGATTGGTCATCCGTTTATTATATCACAGCTCTCTCTTCCTGCACGCTGACCTTTCTAGGCAGCAAATCGGTGTGTTTCTCCAACGCCGTGGACCACTTTGAAAAAGAGATTCACCACTCTAGGATCAAAGTGGGTTCCTGCTTCATTACTCATCATCTTTGAGGCAACTTCATGAGACAACGCCTTGCGGTAAGGACGGTCTGTGGTCAACGCATCATAGACATCAGCCACAGACAAAATACGGGCTGAGATTGGAATCGCCTCTCCTTTTAAGTGATCAGGATATCCCGTTCCATCGAACCACTCCTGATGGTGCCGAACCATCGAGCGTAACTCTTTGAAGGAACTGAGGGGAGCAATGATATTTTCTCCGATGATGGTATGATCTTTCATAATCTCCATTTCCTCAGAGATTAGTTTGCCGGGTTTTAGAAGAATACTATCGGGAATCGCGATTTTCCCAATATCATGAAGGAAAGCCCCATCTTTCATCATTTGAATCGTCTTCTGGTCAAACTCCATTTCGCGGGCTAGTTTTTCGACGTAATCGGAAACTCTTTTTAAGTGCCCGCGGGTATAAGCATCTTTAGCCTCGACGGCAATGGCTAGAGCAGAGATAGTTTCAAAATAAGTCTTTTCGGCATTGGCGTTCAACCTTGAGTTCTCAATAGCCACCGCCACCTGATCTGTGACGTTCTCAAGAAGGAGTTCGTCATCTTTACTAAAACCATGTCCGCATTTTTTATTGATCACCCCTATCAAACCTAAAACTCTTCCTTGATAGCGAAGGGGGACCATCATCAGTGAACGGTAAGGAGCTCCAATCTCTGCTGGATCAAATCGGAAATCAGGGGTTGAACTGCTGATCGCCAATGTCTTTCCTTTGGCCGCTACCCACCCTAGCGCCCCTTCCCCATTCTTGACAGCCAATTGTAAAAGGAGTTCTCGGTGCACACCATAAGCTAACTTTGTTCTGATTTCTTGTCCTTCTTCATCTTGTAACATCAGAAGACCACTTTCTGCTTCCAACGCATTCACCATCGCCTCGACCACGAGCATCAATAGATTATCAATTTTTTCGGCGGAGGTAATTGCTGTTCCTACTTTCTGAAATAAATCTTGGATTAACCTTTTGGACTGTTCTAACGCGGTAATTTTCTGCTCCAGGTCTTTTGTGATCCGGTTGAAAGTCTTGACGAGTTCACCAATCTCTTGGGTTTCGTCACGGGCCACGATTATCTTGCTCAGTTCTCCTCCCTCAACAATTGCTTTGACGTCTTTTGTCATGGAAGAGACCGCTGAGGCAATCCTGTGATTGAGCCAGTAACCGGTGAGCGAAGCACAAACCATTAAAAAAATCAGCCAATGAATGTAGGAAACCCACGCCGGAGTGAGAACCTCTTGAAGAGGGAATTGGACAAGATAAAGCATTACCACAATAGGAAGTAACGACATGATCAAAAATGCAATTCCCATCTTGCGGTGAATGCTACTTTGTTCAATTGACTGAATTTTAACCCGCTTGGTCTCCCCCATAATATCCTTTCTTCTACCTATAATATAGAGTTTACCATATTTTATATAACCTATTTATTTACATGGTGTTAAAAATTAGGCTTCCGGGAACCAACCAGAAGTTCCCCAAGTTGACTGATGACGTTGATAATCTTAAAACTCCCCCTTTGAAAAAGGGGGAAA
>JAHFFC010000130.1 GCA_023248175.1 Candidatus Omnitrophota bacterium
CTTTGGTGACAATGAGGGTCTTTTTAGCACAGAGCATAATATGGATAGTTACGCAGCCTTGTTGTGGGCTGGTAAAACAGAAGAGGCCGGTCTTATTCGGGATTACTTATTCCGAGAAATGTGGGCCCCCGCTTCTACTTCGAATGGCCGGCATGATCTGAATGTGTTCTGGACAGGGTTCAATGATTTCACAATTTACACAGATTGTCAGGCCCTTGCGAGTCTCTTTTTGGGACCCGTTGGACCGAGTGGAGAAACGGTTTATAAAGCGCTCGATTATGTGTCCCAAAATATCCGCAGTACGCAGGATTTTAATTCGTCGATTAAAAATGTGACAGGTGTCAGTATTCATCAAGATGATCTAGACACCGTTTGGTGTGAAGGGACCGGTCAATTTGAATTGGGACTCCGCTTTGCAGCGGCTAAAGTAGGAGGGGCTTATCTCTCGATGGCCCAAGACGCCCATTCCCAGATCGGTCAGGTTGTTCAGTCGGATGGCGGGATCCCCTTTTCCTTCAATCATTCAGGAGAGGCCAATCTCTCTTATCCTAATAATCACCGCTATTCTTATATTGCGTCTGTGGTTTGGTATTATCTGAATGAGTGAAGAGTAGATCGAGGATGATGAAAAAAATCCCCACGTTAATCAAAGTATCCGCTAGGTTAAACACAGGCCACCATTTGAGATCGATAAAATCCACCACATAACCAAACCGCACGCGATCTAGCAAATTTCCAAGACTCCCTCCTAGGATCATGCCGAGTCCTAAACGCGTTTTTACTTGAGAGGGTGGGGTTTTCCTTTGAATCCAGAGAATCATAATGACTGCCAAACACCCTACCAGGGTTAAGAAAAGGGTCTGATTTTGAAAAAGATTAAAGGCGGCCCCTCGATTATGAAGTTGTGTAAACCACAGAACGTTTGGGAGGATGGAGACAGAACTTCCAGGGGGGAGAAAACGGGCGGCAAGGGTTTTTGAAATTTGGTCTGCCAAAAAACAAAAAAAGGCCGTGAGATAAAAAAAAGAGGACATCCGTTTAGTACTTTGGAAGTGTTTGAGGCAAATACCGTTGAACTTCTTTTACCAGTTGCGCGATCAGTTGTCCAAGGAGGGGAATACTTAGAATGTGCGAGAGCATTTGGGATACAATGAAGGCTGCGACGGCCACGATGACCCCCATCCCCACGGCCAGTCCGAACCCTCTTGCAACGCCTGCTAAGAAATTGAGCAGAATAAACCGGCCCGGTTTTTGAAGAAGATCGACATAAGCCTCAAAGTTAGACCGTTCCAGATGGGCTTCGATTTTTTGAAGGAGTTCGGCAGGATCTTTTTCTGTCATTTGCTGGTTTAATCTAAGTTCCTGATTCCCAGGAAGAAAGATACTCTTTTTGCTCTTTTGTAAGGGCGTCTATTTTAATTCCCATCGAAGCCAGTTTCAATCGTGCGATTTCCTGATCGATTTCAGTGGGGACAGCGTACACTTTTTTCTCCAACGATTTGCCCTGCTTTACCATGTATTCGGCAGAGAGGGCCTGGTTGGCAAAGCTCATATCCATAACGGCAGCCGGATGTCCTTCCGCAGAAGCCAAATTGATGAGGCGCCCTTCAGCCAGGACATTGAGTCTCCTTCCATCAGAGAGGGTGTATTCTTCTATAAAAGGACGAACCGTCCGTTTCCCTTTACGCATCCCTTCGAGTTCATTGATATTAATTTCTACATCGAAATGGCCGGAGTTTGCGATAATTGCTCCATCTTTCATCACAGCAAAATGCTCTTTTCGGAGGACGCTCTTGTCGCCGGTCACGGTGACAAAGATATCACCGATTTTCGCAGCGTCAGCCATGGGCATTACCCAGAACCCATCCATGACGGCTTCCAGCGCCCGTATGGTGTCTACTTCCGTCACGATGACATTGGAACCCATCCCTTTGGCCCGCATGGCCAGCCCCCGTCCGCACCACCCATATCCACACACCACAAAATTCTTCCCTGCCAAAAGAAGATTGGTGGCCCGGATGATTCCGTCGATGGTGCTTTGTCCTGTGCCGTAACGGTTATCAAAAAAGTGTTTGGTCTGGGCGTCGTTAACCGCGACCACAGGGAACTTCAGAACCCCCTGTTCAGCCATGCTCCTTAAGCGAATGACGCCAGTGGTGGTTTCTTCGGTTCCACCGATCATTTCAGCGATTTGGGGGACTCGGGTCTTGTGAAGTTCTGAAACGAGGTCGGCCCCATCGTCCATTGTGACATGGGGATGATGATCGAGTACCGCATTGATATGTTGATAGTAAACTTTGTTCTCTTCTCCCGTAATGGCAAAAACAGGGATGCCATAGTCCTTTACAAGGGAGGCTGCGACTTCGTCCTGCGTAGAAAGGGGATTGGACGCGCAAAGAACCACGTCGGCCCCCCCTGCTTTGAGGGTTCTCATCAGATTGGCTGTTTCAGACGTCACATGAAGGCATGCAGAGAGGCGGATCCCCACGAGCGGTTTTTCTTTGGTGAAACGTTCCCGAATAATTTGAAGGACAGGCATTTGTTGATCTGCCCACTCAATTCGAAGTTTCCCTTGTTCTGCTAAGTTTAAATCCTTTACGTCATGAGACAATGTTGCGGTCGGCATGTTTTTCCATACCCCTTTCTTTTAATAAGTTTGCTTCCATCTAACTTGCTTTCATCGCATAATCTGCGACGACTTCTTGACACCGTTCACAAAGGGTTGGAAACTCGGTCGATTTTCCAACGGCTTCTGAATACTTCCAGCATCGTTCACATTTCTCTCCGCTTGCCCGTTCTACTAGAATGGAGAGCTCTGGAAAATGTTCCCCTTTCATAGCTTCTTTTGGGACAAGACCTTCTTGGTTGGTTGGTTGGTATTTGAGTTGGGATACAATCGCCACAAAAGCAAAATCATTTTCCGAAATCTCAAACCCCTTCAAGGGGCGCTCTTCCGCAAAT
>JAHFFC010000131.1 GCA_023248175.1 Candidatus Omnitrophota bacterium
ATGACATATTTCCAAAAGTCAAAGAGGCGGTCAAGGCGGTTAAACAAAATGCCCGGCTGCAGGTAACCT
Organism: Candidatus Omnitrophota bacterium; assembly: GCA_023248175.1. Classification (GTDB taxonomy): domain Bacteria; phylum Omnitrophota; class Gorgyraeia; order JACOVV01; family JACOVV01; genus JACOVV01. The sequence continues at coordinate 70 of JAHFFC010000131.1, forward strand.
GTTCGCTTGGGTTCCTGACGGATCAGCAGGCGAAGGAATTAAAAGAGGCGGGTGCCGACAAATATAACCACAATCTGGAATCCGCTGCGTCGCACTACGGAAGCATCTGCACGACCCACACCCATCAACAGCGGACGAATACGATCGAGCAGATTCACGCGGCGGGGTTGGAATCTTGCTGCGGCGGTATTCTTGGCATGGGGGAGACGCCCCAACAGCGTGTTGATCTTGCGTTCGAATGGAAAGCGCTGAACGTCGGTTGTATTCCCGTGAATATCCTCAATCCGCGCCCGGGGACTCCATTAGCTCAGCTAGAACCACTCCCTCCGATGGAGATCATTAAAACGATCGCAATTTACCGTTTGATTCTACCAAAGGCAGTGATCAAAGTTGCGGGAGGGCGTGAAAGGAATTTAAGGGACCTGCAGGCGACTGCCCTCATGGCCGGAGCCAACGGACTGATCGTCGGCAATTATTTGACGACGCTGGGTCGGGATCCGGAAGAGGATTTGCAGATGATTAAGGATTTGGGGTTGCATGTCTAGAAGTCAAAAGTCAAAGCCTTATAAATTCCCTCTCCCACAACTGGGGGAGAGGGTTAGGCCTGTCCTGAGCCCTTCGACTTCGCTCAGGGTAAACTCCGTCGAAGGGGTGAGGGGAGTCATTAATATGGATCTCTCCAATAAAGTTGTTTTCATCACCGGCATCACCGGGACACTCGGCCAAGCGATCGCAGAGAGCTGTGTTGACGCCGGAGCAAAAGTCTATGGCACTTTCTTCAGCCGCGTCAAAGAGGCTGGAGATCTCCAGAAACAGGGGATGGGTGTTTTTCAAGTGGATCATCGTAAACCAGAAGAGGTGCAACAAAAAAGCGAGCAGATTCTTAAGCAATTAGGTCGGATTGATGTTTTGATCAACAATGCAGGAATGACCTTAGATCGGATGAGTTACAAAATGGAGCCTTCTGAATGGAATGAAGTCATGAGTGTTAATTTAACGGCTCCTTTTTTGTGGACGAAAGCCGCTTTGAAGATGATGATGAAACAACGGTCGGGAAAAATTGTGATGGTTGCTTCACGAGTCGGCATCAAAGGTGCGATTGGTGCGGCTAATTACGCTGCTTCCAAAGCGGCGCTGATTGGGCTTGTGAAATCAATCGCCAAAGAAATGGGTCGTTATGAAATCTTGGCCAACGTAGTCTGCCCCGGTCTTATGAAATCAAGGATGACAGAGATTCTACCGGAGGTTTGCTGGGAGAATGCTATTAGAGAAAGTGCATTGGGAAAACATGGAGACACAAACGAAACAGCGAAATTTATTACCTATCTGATTTCTGATGAAGCGCGGAGTGTAACAGGGCAAGTATTTCAATGGGATTCAAGAGTATAGGGGACACACGGAGGTTTTCAATGAACAAAATGCGAATTGCCGTTCTCGGAGCTGGCGGTTTAGGAAAAGCCGCGGCTCAGATTCTATCCATGAAAGAAGAGATGAACTTAGTTGCCATCTGCGATAGCCGGGGATTTGCCTACTGTCCGGAGGGCTTGGTCGTAGAGTCAATCTCGAAATTAGTACCTAACGATACCGTTGGCGATATTGTGGATGGGGAAATGACTACCGATGGAATCGGTGAAATCATCGCGTTGGGAGATAAGATAGACGGAGTTTTTGTTGCGTTACCGAATCTCCCTAACGAATTCATCCCAGGCGTTACCCAACGTTTTATCAAAGCCGGCTATAGCGGTGTTTTTTCGGATGCGCTCAAAAGAACCCGTGCCGTCGAGTTAATGTTTGAACTGAATGAGGGCTTGAAGAAAAACAAAAGTGTTTATCTCGTCGGCTGCGGGGCGACGCCGGGACTTTTAACGGCGGCCGCAGTGATTGCCGCTCAGTCTTTCGTCAAAATTGAAAACGTTGACATCGGGTGGGGGGTTGGAATTTCTAACTGGGATGCTTATAAAGCGACGATTCGTGAAGATATCGCTCATCTCCCCGGCTACACCGTTGAAAAAGCCAGAACGATGACGGATGTCGAGGTAGAAGAACTGCTCGATCAAACAGAAGGAAAGCTGATCCTCCATGAAATGGAACATGCGGATGACGTTTTGCTTCAGCGAGTCGGAGTCGTCGAATCAAGGAGTCAAGTCAAAGTGGGAGGAGTCATGGATACCCGCAGTGCAAAAAAACCAGTCACTACCACAATGACCCTGACAGGAATCACTTATGATGGGAAACGTTCCAGCCACAAGTTTATACTCGGTGATGAAACCACCATGGCGGCCAACGTCATCGGCCCAGCGTTGGGCTATCTCAAGCGCGCCCAATGGATGAAGGAGCATGGGCTCTACGGAATCTATGGCTCAACGGAGTTCATGCCGATGGTGGTGAGATAATCTAACCACAGTCTTTTCTAATCCAAGAATGAGCCTGAAAAAGGGTTAACGGGAATTGATTTTTTTAAAAAGAAGATCACGTTGTTGTTGAACAATTTCAGCCTGCTGATTAGGATTTTTGCAAAGATAATGTTTCTCTAAAGCGTCGAAAGAAAGACCGGATTTAAGATATCTCGAGGGACGCGGTAATGATTTCAATCTCTCGTCCTGTTTAGCCAAAGCACCCGTTAACCCTTTTTCAACTGTTCTTTATTTCATCATTTCATGCTCATCTTGCATTGGAAAAGCAGAAGTTCCCCAAGTTGACTGATGACGTTGATAACCCTAAAACTCCCCCTTTGAAAAAGGGGGAAAAAGGGGGATTTAGAGAGTCAAATCCCCCCTGACCCCCCTTTTCTTCCGCCTCAGCCTGAGGCTGATCAGCTTTTGGCTGAAGAGGGGCGGATTCGCCTTTGGCGAAAAAGGGGGGTGTAAGAGATTTTCAGTTGATGG
>JAHFFC010000132.1:0-1517 GCA_023248175.1 Candidatus Omnitrophota bacterium
TTCATTATAGTATCCAAGTTGACTAGGAGGTAGGCACTAGGAGTTAGGAGGGAGGAATTCTAACGCCTATCTCCTAACGTCTATCTCCTATCTACTTTTGATTGCCTTCAACACCGCCTCCATCTTTGGCGGGATGACTTTGGGTTTTGGAATTGTTTGGATCGCCCGATCAGGATCTTTTAACCCATGTCCTGTCAGCACACAAACAATTCGGACAGGTCCTTTTAAATTTTTCCTAAAATATTTCTTGCGGGCTAACTTGAGTAATCCTGCAATGGAAGCAGCCGACGCCGGTTCCACAAAAAGGCCATCCGTCTCAGCAACTAAACGATACGCTGCAATAATTTCAGCATCGCTCACGCAATCAATCAAGCCTCCTGATTCATCGCGGGCCGCCAACGCCCCCTTCCAGCTGGCTGGATTGCCGATGCGAATGGCCGTAGCAATCGTTTGAGGATGCTCAATCGGTTTGTCGTGAACGATCGGCGCCGCTCCCGCTGCTTGAAATCCAATCATCCGCGGAAGACTTTCAATCTTCCCCCGCTTTCGATATTCCTTATACCCTTTCCAATAGGCAGTGATATTGCCAGCGTTTCCGACCGGCATCAAATGAAAATCCGGAGCTTCTTCCAATTGATCACAAATCTCAAAAGCTCCCGTCTTCTGCCCCTCGATCCGGAATGGATTCAGAGAATTCACCAGCGTCATCGGATATTTTTGAGCAATTTCACGAACGACGGCAAGCGCCTCGTCAAAATTTCCATCTACTGCCAGAACCGTGGCGCCATGGATCAACGCTTGCGCGAGTTTTCCCATGGCAATCGCCCCTTTGGGAATCAAAACGACACATTTAATTCCAGCCCTAGCTCCATAAGCAGCGGCGGCGGCCGACGTATTCCCGGTGGAAGCGCAGATAATGGTCTTGGAGCCGATCTCTTTGGCTTTTGAAACCGCCAAAGTCATTCCCCGATCTTTAAACGAGCCGGTCGGGTTGGTTCCTTCATATTTTAAATAAACCTCGGCGTTGGTACCAATTTTTTGACTGAGTTTTTTAGAGAAAAGAAGAAGCGTATTCCCTTCATTCAGTGTAACCACCGGTGTGTGACTGTTGACCGGCAGAAAAGAACGATACTCCTCAATGACTCCGCGCCAGCGACTTTCGTTCACAGATCCGCCTCCTCCACTCGAATCACAAGACTCTCTCCACGAATACTCTTTAACTGATCAATCTGATGGATTGCCTCCTGCATCTCCTTCTCCACCGCTTTATGGGTCATCATGACCACCGGAAGCAGGTGAGAATGAATTTTTTCCTGCTGAATGACACTGGCAATACTGATCTGATGTCGTCCTAAAATCTGAGCTACCTGCGCGAGTACCCCAGGTTTGTCTTCTGCGAGAATTCGTATGTAGTAGCGCGAGCGAACTTCACGCATCGGCTTGACACCCAGTGAAGTCGTATTTGATAACGACGCTGACATTCTCTGAGGGATCCCATGAACAATGTTGCGCGCCAG
>JAHFFC010000132.1:1527-2907 GCA_023248175.1 Candidatus Omnitrophota bacterium
ATTTCCCGACCATGTCTCCGTGAAGATAGATCGCATTATAGACCCCTTTCACGGAGGAGAGCAGATGTTCTTGCGGAATCAGCGTCGGATGAACCCGCGCTTCGATCTTCCCTTTTTCTTGTTTGCCGATGGCTAAAAGCTTCACCGAATAACCGAGGGCTTGCGCATACTGTAAATCGTTGGCAGTGATCCGTGAAATTCCTTCGGTATAAATTTTCTCTAGCGGCACAAACTGCCCAAACGCCAACAAACAGAGGATGGCCAATTTGTGCGCGGCATCGTCCCCATTAATGTCGAGGGCTGGGTTACGTTCCGCGTATCCCTTCTTCTGAGCTTCTGCTAAGGACTGACGAAACTCCAACCCCTGTTGCGACATTTGTGTCAAAATATAGTTGGAAGTTCCATTGATAATAGCGTAGAGCGATTCAATGTGATTCCCAATAAACCCTTCGCGGATCACCTTGACAATGGGAATGCCACCGCCAACGCTTGCTTCAAAATAAATCTCTCTCCCTACTTTTTTGGCAACCGCAAAAAGAGATTCTCCCTCTTCAGCAAGAAGAGCTTTGTTCGCTGTGACCATATATTTTCCTTTTTGAAGAGCTTTCAAGATGTACTCTTTGGCTGGATGAATTCCGCCGATGAGTTCAACAATAATATCTATCTCTCTATCCTCCAATAGCTTACTAACAGAAGAAGTGAGGAGTGAACGAGGAATTTTGAGCGATCTTTTTGCCGCCGGATGTTTGGTAGCGACTTTCTTCAAAACAACTTCAACCCCGGCCCGCTCGGATAGGAGCCGACTACGGCTCAAAAGAGTATGCACTACTCCTGAACCGACAGTCCCGCACCCTAAAACTCCAACGAAAACTCGCCTTTGCTGTGGCATATAAATGCTTTATTATAGCGTAAAACACCTATAAAAGCAAGGAGTTACGAAAGGTGGGATCTGGGATGAAAATCTTCGTGGATTTTTTTGAGCCGCGAGGTTTCCATATGGGTGTAGATTTGAGTTGTCGAAATGTCCACGTGGCCCAGTAATTCTTGTACAACGCGCAAGTCGGCGCCGCGTTCGAGTAAGTGAGTGGCAAAAGAGTGCCGGAGGGTATGCGGGGTGACATGTTTTTGGATTTGGCATTGTCGAAGATAGCGTTTCAGAAGAGTCCAAAAATTCTGGCGGGTCATTTTTCTGCCGCGGTTGGTCAAGAACAGGTCGGAACTTTTCCCCTTATCAAATTTCGGCCGGGTCATCGTTAAGTATCTCTCCAACCACTTCTTGGCTTGTCTGCCGATGGGGACTAACCGCTCCTTGCTCCCCTTCCCTACGACCCTGATAATTCCCATCATCAGATCCAGCTGTTCTGTCGTTAGATTAACCAG
>JAHFFC010000133.1 GCA_023248175.1 Candidatus Omnitrophota bacterium
CATTAGGAAATGTTCCGATCATTCAACTCATTCGAGATCGGGGAATTACCCGTAAGGAAAGAATTTTGGGATACTCTATCTCTGCAAGTCGTTTTCTAGGGGGCTAGGGGGCATGAACTATTTCGATGCCTTAAACTCTTTGATCGCCTGATCGAGTTTTTGACGCAGGGTGTCATCCATGATTTTCTTCTCTCGGATATCTTGTGCAATCTCAGGGTGATTCTTTTCCATGAAGGCGAAGAGTCCCTCTTCAAACTTTCGAATGGCATCTACGGAGAGATCATCTACATAACCGTTCGTTCCTGCAAAGATCATCATGACCTGTTTCTCAACTGGGAGAGGCTTGTATTGGTCCTGCTTGAGGATTTCCACCATTCGCTGTCCACGAGCTAGTTGGTCGCGGGAGACTTTGTCAAGGTCTTGGGCAAACTGGGCAAAGGCGGCTAGTTCGTTATACTGGGCGAGGTCCAAGCGGAGTTTCCCGGCGACTTGACGCATGGCGCGAATCTGAGCATTCCCACCGACACGAGAAACAGAGAGACCGACGTTTACTGCCGGGCGGATCCCAGCGTAGAAGAGGTTGCTTTCTAGATAAATCTGTCCATCCGTGATCGAGATAACGTTGGTCGGAATATAACCTGAGACATCTCCTGCTTGAGTTTCGATAATGGGAAGAGCGGTCAGAGAGCCTCCTCCATGTTGGTCATTGAGTTTGCAAGCACGTTCCAATAGGCGAGAGTGCAGATAAAAGACATCTCCTGGATATGCTTCCCGTCCCGGCGGTCGGCGAAGTAATAGCGAAAGCTGGCGGTACGCCTGCGCGTGTTTGGAAAGGTCGTCATACACACAAAGAGCGTGTTTTTTATTCCAAAGAAAATCCTCCGCCATCGAGCAGCCGGCATACGGCGCGATATATTGAAGCGGCGCCGGATCGGACGCGGTAGCAGAGACGACGATCGAGTATTCCATCGCCCCGTGATCTTCCAATGTTTTGACGACGCGCGCGACCGTGGATTGTTTTTGACCTACTGCGACATAAACGCAGATGACGTTTTGTCCCTTTTGATTGATGATGGTATCAAGGGCGATCGCGGTCTTTCCGGTTTGCCGGTCGCCGATGATCAGCTCACGCTGTCCACGGCCGATCGGAATCATGGCGTCAATGGCTTTGATTCCTGTCTGCAGTGGTTCTTTGACCGGTTGGCGTTCGACGACACCGGGGGCAATGACTTCCAGTGGGCAGAACTTCTCTGTTTTGATCGGTCCCTTCCCATCGAGCGGTTGTCCCAAGGGGTTAACAACACGTCCCAGCATCCCTTCACCGACAGGAACCTCCATGATTCTGCCGGTTCGTTTGACTTCGTCCCCTTCGTGGAGTTTGGTTTCATCACCAAAGAGAACGGATCCAACATTTTCCTGTTCGAGGTTAAAAACCATTCCAAAAACGCCATGAGGAAATTCAAGCAATTCTCCCGCCATGGCATTCTCTAAGCCATAGATACGGGCGATTCCGTCACCCACTTGAAGGATATAGCCCACCTCTTTTAACTGGAGCTGAGGCTGGAAACCCTCTAACTGTTCTTGAATCACTCGCGTAATTTCTTCAGGACGTAGTGCCATTGATTACCTCCGACTACACATAAGGTGTTCTAGTAATTGTAACTGCCCTTTCAGACTATTATCAAGAATCGTATCTCCGACGCGAACCACTATCCCTGCCAGTAACTGCGGATCGGTGGTTTCTTCAATCAGGACGGTTCGGCCCATCCAATTTTTCAGCGATTCTATCAGCTCTTGCTTCTGTTCAAAAGAGAGCGGGGAAACGCTCCGCACCATCACGCGCACGACCCCTTCTTCTTCATCTAATAACTCCTGCGTGCGGCAGATCATTTCAGAAAGAAGCTCCAGTCGGTTCTTCAAGACTAAGTGAAAAATCAACCGCTGAATCACAGGAACACCGACACATTTCTCGACCAGCTCCTTTTTCTTGACAAAAGGGATTCCCGGATTGGACAGAAAAGTGTAAAGAAGCGGTGTCTGTAAGAGAAGATCGGAGAAACTCTTCAACCCAGAGTGCCATTCTGGCGCTTCTCCTCCGCGGAGGGAAGCGCGGACAAACGCGCGAGCATAGCGGTTGGCTAGTAGTGTCTGCTTCATTATAGGTGAAATTATTTTTTCGCGTACTGATCTAGTTCGGATAGGAACTGTTGGTTCCACTCTTTTTGCGTCTGGGGATCAACCGAATGACGGAGCAATTTCTCCATCGCAGAAACCACTAAGCGGGAGAGTTCCTGACGGAGCTCAGTCAGCAGGCAAACCCGCTCCACAGCCAGTGACTCCTCGGTTTTTTCCATCAGCCGTTTGGATTCCTCCTGAGCGCCCTTCAGTATCTGGTCTTTCATCGCCTGCGCTTCACCCAGAGCGCGGTTCATCACTTCCTGCCCCTTCTGTTCGATTGCGGAAAGTTGCTGCTGATAGCTTGCCTGCAGCTTCTCAGCTTCTGTCCGCTTCTGCTGAGCGGCATCCAGCTCTTTTTGAATGACCGATGAGCGCTCTTTCATCATCTGAGTCAACGGCCCCCAGGAGATTTTCCAGAGCAACCCCATGCCGATTAAGAACGTGACAATTTGCGCGATTAGAATACCAAAGTCAATTTCAATCATGTTGTTATTCCTGTGTCATTCTGAGCGACTGAGTCCGCCAGAGGCGGACGAAGGAGTCGAAGAATCTACGCTTAGATCCCTCGACTCGGTTCACCTCACTACGTTCGGTGTCCCTCGCTCGGGATGACATTAAGAAGTTATGCCACAAAATGCTTTGCAAACGGATTCACAAATAAGAGAATCAACGCG
>JAHFFC010000134.1 GCA_023248175.1 Candidatus Omnitrophota bacterium
ACCCCCATAAATTACAATGTTGTCGAAGGCACTCCTTATCCGGCGGGGACGGGCAGGAATTTTAAGATTGCCAACGAAACCTTTTTTTACAAGCGTTTCCATAAATCCATTCAATTTCTCGGACGTTAACGCAAGCGGATTACGTAAAGTCAGATAGGTTTTAAAAGTGTTTCCTACGCTTCCGAGAGTGAAATGAAACCATTCCTTTCGTTCTTTGGTTTCACCGGGTTTTTGAAACCTTTGAATCTCTTTCCTGGACCCGTTAAACCAATCCTTCTTAGCCCAGTTATTAAAATGATCCTCCGTCCAGGCCTGCCACTTTTCATCTTGCCTGTCTTCTTCGTCCAAAGCGCTTACGAGTGCTTCTTTGGTTAAATTTCTCTTGTCGGGTCGGCGTGTAAGAAGTTCGTAGAGGTCCGCTTCGCCGAGACGGTTCATGACAAGGTAATCGGCAAATTCCCGCTGGGTCATATCTTCTACATTCCGCGCTTCGGCGTGGGGAAGAGCATCGGTTGACCCCACACTTTCGGAAGAGGTGCCGGGTTTTTTTTGAAAGGTTGGAGAGGCGCTGAGCAGTATCTCGAGATTGTCCATTAACTCTTCGAAGCCATATCGAATAAGAAGCAAACTACCGTCATTCCCATCCCGATCCGACGCGGCCAATCGTAAGCGCTCCATCAAAGAGGGGTCCCAAGGTTCATGCTTGGGCATAGCTTTCGAAACCAATGACTCACCGAATTGAGAGTTTTGATAAGCGATAAGCGCTCCGATCAATGCCCAGAGATTTGCAGCCGTTTTTTTGCTGTTTTCTTCTCCCCAAAATGCGTCGTCAAATTCGATGTTAATTCTTTCTTTCATGGAACCAGCATCATTGATTTTATTCTTATATTCTTGCAACTTTTGAAAATAAATTCTTAATCTGTCCAGAATCTGCTCTCCGCCCACAGTTTTATAACCTGCGACGTAACGATCCAACTTAGCATCTGAAAGTGCTGATTTCTGGCGGATTTGACTGGGCAGAACCCTTCCAGGGATGACAACTTCAGGCTTTTCAATCCGGGTCGATGGTAGACCAGCTGTTAGAAGGTACTCATAAAGAGTGACGGCATCAGCGATATAAGTGGCTGCCCAATCATCGCCAGACCCAAGAGAAAATTCAGCGAAACTAACTTGGCTTGATACATAAACAATGGCCGGATCGACAAACACAACAAGAGGAACCTGTCCCCCTTCTTCTCGAAAGGAGTCTCTTCCCTTCTCCTCTACTCCAAAGGTATAAGGCAGTGCATAGACAGAATCTGTTCTTTTAATTCTTAAAAAGCTATTAGCAGCCTTCCGGTCAAAGTCAGCATTCGCTTGATGGACCCGTTTACTTTGCGGTCGATCAATTTTATCTGTCCGGTAGCTGAGCCCTTCCTCCATAATTTTCTCAATATCTTGGGGATGAACATAAGTAATCACTGGGATCCAGCCTGCAGCAAAAAATTCTTCTTCTGTTTTGGGCATGTCTTTGGCTCCGGGAATATTTGCCTGCGTCTCGGCCCGGGAGGCAGCTTCGCTAGGCCCGAACCCCACACTCTCGGAAGCGGTATCGGGTTTTTTTGAGGTGGAAGCCTTGGCCTTTGATGGGGCTTCCACGCGTTCGCCGCTCCACCAATTCCTTACGGTATTCCATAACCCCCGCACCTCGGTGCGGGCGGGTTGATTTGTAGAAATGGAATCGATACCTGAAGGAGATAAGTATGTTTGACGACCAGAGCCCAATATGGGCGTATATGGCGATGGCAGTTCTGATGGCTGTGATTGGACTTTTTGTGTTCCTGGACTGGCTATCCCGGCGCTGGGAAAAACATTCTCATTAGGCTCCGCCACTGCTGAATTGGCGTCCTCCTTTCTAACGTGAGTCGTCATCCTCCCAAAATCAATTTCTGTGTCGCCTACCTTGATGGTTCCTTCTCTTTCCAGGACAGCGCGTTGAGCTAAGCGCAATAATTGCTGAGAGGTAAAGCGCGGATACTTTGCTCGAAGCCATTCCATGAAGGCCTCTTCCCTTTGCTGACTCCCCTCCACGGCTAGCGGTAATTGTTTCAGCTCGGCAAGAATTTCTTCCTCACCAGAATCGAAAGGTACTGGTGCGGATGGGCGAGTCACAACTGAAATGGGAATGGCTGGAGAAGGCATTTGAACACCCGCGGTGACTAATTCCGGAAGAGGCTCTCCCTGCATGGCGCGGATAATTCGCCGGGATCCGAGACCTGGAATCAGATTGGGGGCAGTGGCCGGTTTCAAAAGAGAGGAACGGGTTTGCCCCGAGCGTTCCATCAGCCGGAAAACATTTTCAACCGTGAGGGAATTATTTTTGATGAGCGTTTTTAGGCCTTGTGAAAATTCCCCTAATTGAGATTGGAAACGGTTCCAAATGCGGCTTGCGGCATCATCCCGGAAACTCGCCAGTTCCTTTTCGAGGATCTTGAGTACTTCTTCCTTGGAAGTCACATTCTTGGGGGCAGTCCCCTCTGGGGACAGTCCCCATTTATCCTGATAAATCTTGAGAAGAAGATCGATATAGCGGGTGTATTCGCGGGCCTTCGTGATTCTGCCCTGGGCGGACAACTCGCGGATCACCTCATCGCGCCACAGCTTGAGATTCTTTTTAAAATCGGGTTCGCTTAAGCCTTCCACCAGATGGGCTGTCGCATGCCGGGCAAAGGCATCATAGAAACTTGTTTTGAGGTATTGCTTATAAGAAAGTTTTCCCTGCATGACCTCGGAATATAACTCTTTGCCGGCGACGGAATTGATTTTGGGGGCCACTACGGTGAGCGAGTATTTTTCATTTGCCATCATCCGC
>JAHFFC010000013.1 GCA_023248175.1 Candidatus Omnitrophota bacterium
ATGAGATAGACGCCCCCTTGGATGAAGCCAACATTGACCGCTTCTGCGATACCCTCAAGGAATTTACCCATCAATCCCAGTTTTTGATCATCACCCACAGCAAAAAGACCATGACGATCGCCGATGTCCTCTACGGCGTCACCATGGAACGCCCCGGCATTTCCCAAATCATCTCGGTAAAGATGGCAAAGCCGGCCGAAGTTTCCCAATCCCATGAACCGGAAGCGGTTTTGGCGTAAGGAAAGAGGCCGTGCCACAATGGGTTAATGCCGAAAAAACTTCTCCATTTTGGATCAGTTTTATGGTAAAATGGTTTTCTTAATTATGAAACATTCTACAGCCACCGATACTTCATCGTTAGAATGCGCCCGGCGGGTTCTTCAGATTGAGAGCCAAGCCATTGCCCAACTTATCAATAAAGTGGGTGAAGAGTTTGACCGGGCGGTAGAGATGATCTTTGTCTGCAAAGGGAGAGTGGTGGTCAGCGGGATGGGCAAACCGGGGTTGATTGGACAGAAAATCTCAGCAACACTAGCTTCTACTGGGACACCAAGTTTGTGGCTCCATCCAGCTGAGGCGATTCATGGGGATATGGGAAAGGTGACAGCCCAGGACGTCATCGTGATCCTTTCCAACAGCGGGGAGACAGAAGAGATCATTCGGTTAATTCCGATGGTCAAAAGGATAGGGGCTCCTATGATTACAATGACAGGCAATATTCATTCAACTCTCGCTAATCATAGTGATGTGACTTTAGATGTATCGGTCAAAGAGGAAGCCTGCTCATTGGGCTTAGCCCCCACTGCGAGCACTACCGCTATGTTAGCGATGGGGGATGCACTAGCAGTTGCCCTTTTGGAGAGAAGAGGGTTTAGAGAAGAGGATTATGCCTTTTTTCATCCTGGAGGAACTCTGGGTAAAAAACTGATGCGTGTTGAAGAAATCATGCGTCAGGGGAAAGACAATCCCGTCATTGATCAGGAGACGGTGATTAAGGAAGTTCTGTTAACCATTACACAGGCAAGGGCTGGCAGTGCTAGTATTGTGAATGGGAACGGGAAACTCGTTGGGATTTTTACCGATGGAGATTTACGTCGTCATTTAGAAAAAGATTTAGATATTTCTAAAACGAAAATTAAGGAAGTTATGACATCCAAGCCTGTGGTCATTACCAAGGATCGTTTAGCGGTGGAAGCACTGCGTCTGTTAAAAGAGAAGAAGATTGATGAGGTTCCAGTGGTGGATGAACAACGGCGTCCTATTGGATTAGTGGATGTTCAGGATTTATTGAAAACAGGGTTAATATATGATGCCTGAAGTATTCGAACGAGCGAAAAAGGTATCGTTGTTAATGCTGGATGTGGATGGAGTTTTGACGGATGGGAAGATTTATTACGGCAATTACGGAGATGAACTCCAGAGTTTTAACGTTCAAGACGGAATGGGGATGGGGTTGTGGCATCAAGCCGGCCTGCAGTCGGTGATTGTCAGTGGACGACGTTCCAAAATGGTCAAGCGCCGCGCTCAAGAAATGCACGTTACCAAAGTTTTTCAGCTAGTCGGAAATAAGGAAAAAATCTATTTGGAGATTCTCCAAGAGATGAGAAAATTAGAAGAAGAAGTTTGTTTCGTGGGCGATGATTTAGGGGATGTCCCCTTGCTTCGAAGAGTAGGGTTGGCGGTGGCGGTTCCTAACGCGGTCGCGGAAGTAAAAGAATCAGCGCATTATATCACGGAACATGCCGGTGGCAATGGGGCGGTACGGGAAGTGATCAGTTTGCTACTGAAAGCGAATGGAAAATGGGAGAAAGTTACGCACGATTTCCTAAGGAGCTAACCATGGAAGAGACCCAGTTTCAGACCCAGCTTCAACAATTAGTGGACGATATCGAAAAACAAGATCCCCAGCAGAAACAGCGAGGGATGCAGCTTCTGATTCGGTTGTATGACTTGAGTAAAAGTTTGCATATGACTCTTGATCTAGATGAGCGTCTCAAGTTAATCATCCAAAAAATCGCTTCATTGATGCATGCCCAAAGAGTTTCTATCATGTTGATGGACCGGCGTGGCGGCGAGCTGTACGTGCGGATCGCTGTGGGGATGCCTGAGGCGATTATTCCGCAAGCCAAGGTCAAATTAGGCGAAGGGATTGCCGGCTGGGTGGCCGCCTCTGGAAAACCACTTTTGGTTAAAGACATCAAGGAAGACAAACGTTTTGTTTATCGAGATGGATCCGCATACAAAGATGATTCTTTTCTGGTGCTACCGCTCCGGGTCCAGGATAAAGTGATCGGGTTAATCAATGTGACCAATAGGAGCAGCGGCGGAGGCTTCAATGAATTGGACCAGTCAATCCTTGAGGGATTAGCAGACTCTTTGGCGATCGCTATCGATCAGGCACTGCGCTATCAGGAGACGAATAAAATTGCTAAGGCAAAGGTAGATTTTATTACCGTGGCTTCTCATGAACTGCGGACCCCTTTAACTGTTATTAAGGAAACGGTTTCTTTAGTGCGGGATGGAATTTTTGGATCGCTCAACGAAATGCAAATTCGTTATCTGGACAGAACAAAGAATCATATTGATCGCCTAGTACGGTTGGTCAATGAGCTGCTGAGCATCGCTCGTCTTGAGGGACATCAGGTTCCGATGCAGAGAACCTACTTGGACCTGGCGGCACTGATTCGAGGGACCGTCGAGTCTTTCATTCCTCAAGCAGAGAAAAAAGAATTGAGGCTGAGTTTTGACGCTGATTTATCGTTTCCAAAAGTTTGGGGAGACTCAGATAAGTTGATTCAGGTCATTGTGAATCTCATTTCGAATGCGATTAAGTTTACTCCCAAGGGAGGGATCATTTCAATTCATGCCAGACCCGAAGATGGGTCATGGGTATTGATTCAGGTGCAGGATAGCGGCTGCGGTATTCCTAAGAACAGGCAGAAAGAAGTCTTCGATCGATTTAAACAGCTGAAGAGTTTCGCGAAGGAAAAAACGGAAGGGCTTGGCTTGGGATTAGCGATTGTCAAGGAAATTGTTGAGCTTCACAGCGGACAGATTTGGGTTCAGAGTGAGGCGGGGAAGGGAAGCGCCTTCTTTGTGCGTCTCCCCATTGATGCAAGAGCTAATAGAAAAAATGAAGAGGGAGCGAAAAAAAGAGATGAATAACTTTTTACGGTTATCCTTGATAGTTCTTCAGAGTTTTTCTAATGCCTTTGCTCAAGAAAGCTCTCCGGCGGATATTGCTACTCCTGCTTCTGTCGATCAGTCAGTTGCTGTGGAGAAACCCAGCGAAGAAGTTCATCACGATGATGCAGACCAGGAGATTTGGAATTTTTCACTCTCCGGGCATGATACTACCGGAAATAAAAAATGGGAGGTCAGTGGTGATACAGCGAGTGTTTTTTCGGATGACAAGATCAATCTGAGCGCAGTAAAGGCGACCTCATATAGTTCCTCAGGAAATTTCGTTTTAAGTTCCAAGAAGGGGGTTTTTGATAAAATTGGAAATAATATTGAGCTTAACGAAGAAGTGATTGGGCAATCGAGTGATGGAACAAGATTGCGATCGGATCACATCAACTATAAAAGCGAGACGGGAAAGATTGAAACAGACGCTTTCGTCGAGATAGAACAAAAGCAGATGCGGACTTTTGGGTACGGAGCGAAATCGGATCCTGAGCAGAAGCGCCTTGAATTAGAAAAGAACATCACAGTCGTTGCCAGACCATCAACCACGATCACTTGCAGAGGGCCGTTAGAAATTAATTACAAAGACCAGTTAGCGGTTTTCCAGAATGAAGTTCGCGTCATTGATCCAAGAGGGGAGATCACGAGCGATCGAATGGAGGTCCATTTCGACAAAGATCTGGAAACCATTCAACGGGTGGTTGCTATGGGAAACGTACGCATTGTTCAAGGGGGAAACATCACTCAGAGTGATCGCGCTGAATATGATGTGAAAGAAGGAAAGGTGACTCTTTCCGAGCAGCCCCAGGTGCAGGTGGCCCCTCCCAGTGAATAATACTTTACTGAGCGCACATTCCTTAAGAAAATCCTACGAGGGGCGCTTAATTGTAGACGGGGTTGATTTAAATGTCCATCGGGGAGAGATAGTCGGACTTTTGGGACCCAATGGCGCAGGAAAAACCACAGTTTTCTATATGCTGGTCGGTTTTGTCAAGGCCGATGAGGGGAAAATCCTGTTTGAAGAAGAAGAGGTCACTTCTCTTCCCATGTACAAAAGAGCAAGACGGGGAATGGGATTTCTACCGCAGGAATCTTCTGTTTTTAGAAAATTAACGGTGGAAGAAAATATTCTGGCGGTACTAGAGACACTTCTTCTGACTCGTGACCAGCGATTGAAACGATTGGAAAAGTTGCTGGCGGAGCTCAACCTTACTTCTTTGGCGAAGAGTCCCGCGTACACATTATCCGGCGGAGAGAGAAGACGACTGGAAATTACTCGAGCGCTCGTGATAGAGCCTCAGTTTCTTTTGTTAGATGAACCGTTTAGCGGTATTGATCCGATCGCGGTAGCGGAGGCACAGGAAATCATTCGAGGTCTGAAACGTAAAGGGCTTGGAATTTTATTGACCGACCACAATGTTCGTGAAACTCTGGCGATTACCGATCGGTCGTATCTGATGACGAACGGAAAAATCATGATCTCTGGTACTTCGGAGGAGCTGATTAACGATTCCAAAGCGCGGGAGATTTATTTAGGGGAAAGGTTCTAGCGATCATGGAAGTGCAAATTACTGGCCGCCATCTAGAAGTGACAGAAACCATCCGGTCGTATATAGAGAAAAAGATTAAAAAATTGGAGCGTTTTAGTCATCGAATTATTTCAGTTCACGTTATTTTACAAATTCAGCGGTTCAGCCAGATCATCGAGATCCAAGTGAGGGGGAAGGGTCTTGACCTCATCGTCAAGGAGAACGCCGAAAGTATGTATGGCGCTTTTGACCAGGCACTGGATCGTGTGGTGCTTGCGGTAGAGCGCCATGAGGAGAAGAAAAAGGGGCGCAAAAGAGAAAACCGAAAATCCCGTGAACGGCTCAAACAGCGAGCTTCCAAACAACTCGCTAGAGGTAACAATGGGGTATTTAAAAATTAAAGTCGAATCTCTTTCAGGGACAAAAAAGAAAATCATCGTAGAAATTCCTAAGGAGCAGGCAAGTCAGGGGCTGGAAGAGGTTTTTCGAAAAATACAGAGAGCAGCCGCTCTTCCCGGTTTTCGGACTGGGAAAGTTCCACGTCCTCTGATTGAGAAAAATTTCCAGAGCCATGCCAGGGAAGAGGTATTAAAGCAATTGCTCCCCAACTGTATCGGTGAAGCAACGGAGCAGGCTCATCTGTACCCCATCACCATTCCTAGGGTTTCTGATATTCAATTCCATGAGAATGGTTCTATTGCTTTTCAGACGGAGTTTGATGTAAAACCGGAAGTGAGGGTAAAATGTTATAGAGGGATCAAACTGACTCAGCCCAAAGTTCAAGTAACCCAGGAAGAGATTGAGAAGGTGCTGAAAAATATCCAGGAACAGCATGCCGAGTATCAGGTGGTCGAAAATCGGGCTGCTAAAGAAGGAGACTATCTTGTCTGCGATGTGGCAAAAGCATCAAATGGAAAATCTTCAGAGCCACACCAGCGCTTGTGGCTCTGTCTGGACAAAGTCCAGGATCCCGAGAAAATCGTGGAACAGCTCCTCGGCGTGGCGGCTGGAGAAAAAAGGCGGGTCAAGGCGCTGGTTAAAGAAAATGAAACCGCAGAGTACGACGTTCATGTTCAAGAAATCAAGGAAAAGCATCTCCCTGTTTTGGACGATGCTTTTGCCAAAAATAGTGCCAACATCGAATCCGTTTTAGCCTTGTGCGAAGATATTGAAAAAAAGCTGAGAGAAGAAAAAAAACGCCAAGTAAGGAGAGAGTTAGAAACGGAACTACTGGATCATCTCACCGAGGAATCAAAATTCGATTTGCCCGAAACACTGGTGCAATCGCAAATGGAACGGCTTGCCGAGGACTCCAAACGGAGACTGCTCGCGCAGGGGTTTGGACAAGGGGAGTTGAATGAACAGGAGGAAGCTATCCGACAGAGAGTAAAACCGCAGGCGGAAAGGCAGGTAAAAATTCATTTTATCCTCCAGGAGATCGCACGGCAGGAGAAGGTTTCAGTCTCTAAAGAAGAGGTCAAGCAGAGGGTAGAACAGATTGCCAAACGGGTGAATCGAACAGTCGAGGAGACGAACCAGTATTTTGAACAGAAACAACTCTATTCAGGACTTATTGAAGAGATAACTCAAGAAAAAATCATTGAATTTCTGTTAAAGGAAGCGAAAATAGTAACGAGGGATTCGTGACTTATTTATCAACGATCTGCCAAACTATGAACAACGGCAGTGAAGGGGAGGAATCAGATATGAGTATTCTCATTCCAATGGTCATTGAACAGTCGGGGCGCGGGGAACGGGCGTACGATATTTATTCGCGCCTCTTAAAAGACCGCATCCTTTTTATTGGGACGCCTATTGATGACAATGTTTCCAATTTAATCATCGCTCAGCTGCTGTTTCTTCAAATGGAGGATACAGACAAAGATATCAACGTTTACATCAACAGCCCCGGTGGAAACGTGACCAGCGGACTGGCTATTTACGACACGATGCAGTTTATTAAACCGGACGTTTGCACTTATTGCGTGGGACAGGCCTCCAGCATGGGAGCCCTTTTATTGACTGCGGGAGCCAAAGGAAAACGTTTCGCTCTTCCCCACGCGAGGATCATGATTCACCAGCCGTGGGGCGGGGTGCAGGGGGCGGCGGCGGATATCAGTATCCAAGCAAAAGAGATCCTGCGCCTTCGTGAAAAATTGAATGGTATTTTAGTTCAACATACAGGCCAGCCTCTAGAACGAATCGAAAAAGATACTGATCGTGACTATTTTATGTCGGGAGACGAAGCCAAAGCTTATGGGCTGATTGACGAGGTCATCGTGACTCAGAAGGAAAAGAAGAAATGATCCGTTCGTATCTTTTAACGCCGGGACCGACACCGGTTCCGGACGTCATTCTTTCAGAACTGGGGAAACCATTAATCCACCACAGAACTCCTCAATACCGTCAGATTTTCCGAGAAGTATCCGAGGGATTAAAGAGTGTATTTCAGACGAGAAATGATGTATTAACTTTGACCTCCAGCGGTACGGGCGCCATGGAAGCTGCAGTAGTTGCTGTTGCCAATTCGCAAGATGAAGTGATTGTGATCCGCGGCGGAAAATTCGGTGAACGATGGGGTGAGATTGCCCAGGTGTATGGAATGAAAGTGATCGCTATTGACGTTCCTTGGGGAGAGGGAGTAAGTCCTGAACAGGTTCAGCTAGCGTTAAAACAGCACCCAAAAACAGCGGCAGTTTTTGCGACCCTCTGCGAAACATCAACGGGAGTCACGCACGATATTAAAGCTATTGCGGCTCTGACCCGGCAGAGTCAAGCTTTGTTGGTGGTTGATGCCATCAGTGGTTTGGGGGCTGAGGAGCTGCGTCAGGATGAGTGGGGAGTAGATGTGGTGGTGAGTGGTTCCCAAAAGGGATTGATGCTTCCACCGGGATTAAGTTTCGTCAGCGTTGGTGAGAGAGTTTGGAAACGAATGGAACAGACAAAAACTCCCCGTTTTTACTTCGATCTTCTGGCTTACAAAAAATCTTTGGCTGATGATGATGTTCCGTATACACCGGCGATTCCTTTAGTCATCGCTCTTAGGCAGGCTCTGCGGCTCATTCAAGAGGAGGGAATGGAAAAAATTCTTCAGCGGCATCAAAAATTAGCGGCGGCAACCCGCGCCGGTGCCAAGGGATTGGGTTTGGAACTCTTTTCAAAAACTCCTTGCAATGTTTTGACAGCGGTTAAAATTCCTCAGGGAGTCAATGGCGAGAAAATCGTGAGTTACCTCCGGGATGAAAAAGGGGTCACCATTGCCGGCGGACAGGCGGAAATGAAAGGAAAAATCTGGAGGATTGCCCATCTGGGAGCCATTGCCCCCCTTGATATCCTGGTTGCATTTTCCGCATTGGAACTGGCGTTTAAAAAATTCGGCTATCCAGTGAAACTCGGCAGCGGCGTCGCTGCGGCAGAAGAAGTCTTCTCATGTTGAAAGTTCTCATTTCGGACAAACTCGAAAAAGAAGGAATTGATATTCTTAAGGCAGAAAAAGAAATCTCGGTGGATCTAAAGCCAGGGATTTCCGCGAAAGAGTTGATTCAGATCATTAAAGATTACGATGCTCTTATTGTTCGAAGCGGCACCAAAGTGACCAAAGAAGTTTTGGAGGTTGGGACACAGTTAAAGGTTGTCGGCCGGGCGGGAGTCGGTTTGGATAATGTTGACGTTGAGGCGGCCAGCAAACGGGGGGTGATTGTCATGAATACCCCTGGCGGTAACACGATTTCTACGGCGGAACACACTTTTAGTATGCTTCTTGCGCTGTCGCGAAGCATTCCTCAGGCCAGCGCAATACTGAAACAGGGAAAATGGGACCGAAATCGTTTTGTGGGAGTGGAACTCTGCGGCAAAACTTTAGGAATCATCGGGCTGGGAAGAATCGGAACAGAAGTAGCCAAAAGGGGAATTGCTTTTGGAATGAAGGTCATGGCTTATGACCCATTCCTCTCGAAAGAAAAAGCGGCCCAGATAGGGATTGAATTGGTACTGTTAGACGAAGTTCTCGAAAACGCTGACTTTATTACCCTCCATACTCCGTTAACTCCCGAAACGAAATATCTCCTGAATGAGAGGACCCTGAAAAAAGTCAAAAAGGGGGTCCGAATCATTAACTGCGCCCGGGGAGGAATTATTGATGAGAAAGCATTAGCGAAGGCAATCCAGGAAGGAAGAGTAGCGGGCGCCGCTTTGGACGTTCTTGAAGAGGAACCGCCGAAAAATGGGAATCCACTGCTTTCTTTGGAGCAGGTAGTGATCACACCCCATTTGGGAGCCTCCACCGAGGAGGCGCAGGTCAACGTCGCGATTGAAATCGCCAAACAAGTAAGAGACGCTTTACTGGGACGGGGAATCATCAATGCCGCCAACGTTCCTTCCCTTTCCGTAGAGTTATTGAAAGAGATGAAACCGTATCTGGAATTGGGAGAAAAATTAGGGGCTCTTGAAGCCCAATTGGTGGCCGGGCACATCAATCAAGTGATCATCCGCTACGCCGGAGAAATCACCTCTTATGAATTGGCTCCGATCACGGTCGCCGTCATCAAAGGGATCCTGACGCCGTTTTTGCAGGAGACGGTCAATTATGTGAATGCTTCGCTGATTGCCAGTGAGCGCGGGATTAAAGTGATCGAGACCAAATCAACCGAATTAAAGGAATTTGCCAACTTCATCTCAGTGGAAATCCAGACCGATAAAATGAAAAAGTCAGTGGTCGGGACATTATTTACCCGCGTGGATCCCAGGATTGTCCGCGTTGACAATTTCCACGTGGACGCCTCACCGTA
This sequence comes from Candidatus Omnitrophota bacterium, assembly GCA_023248175.1. Lineage (GTDB taxonomy): Bacteria > Omnitrophota > Gorgyraeia > JACOVV01 > JACOVV01 > JACOVV01. The sequence continues at coordinate 9,503 of JAHFFC010000013.1, forward strand.
CGGTTACATGCTTTTCATTGCCAATTTGGATACACCTGGAGTGGTCGGGCACATCGGCACAGTCTTGGGGCAAAACGGGGTCAATATCGCTGGAATGACATTTGGAAGAAATAAGGTGGGGGGCGAGGCGGTCAGTATTATTAATGTCGACAGCCTTGTGCCGGAGCCGGTGATAGAGGAAATTAAGAAGAGTAAGAATATTTTGGAAGTGAAATTGGTGAAGCTGTGATATTCAGGTCGAAGGTCGAAGGTCGAAGGTCGAAGAAGCTACTCTTATTATTATTTGTTTTTATCTTTCCTTCCACCTTCCGCCTTCCGCCTTCCGCCTTCCATTATTTCTATGTCTAATACCATTATCGTCGGCGCTCAGTGGGGAGATGAGGGAAAAGGAAAAATTATTGATGTCCTGGCTAGGGAAGCGGATTACATCATCCGGTTTCAGGGGGGGAATAACGCCGGTCACACGGTGGTCATCGGCGATCAGGAGTTTGTTCTTCACTTAATTCCATCCGGTATTTTGCATCCCGGAAAGGTCTGCGTGATTGGTAACGGTGTCGTGGTTGACCCGCAGGCGCTCTGCGATGAGATTGAGTCTCTGCAAAAGAGGAAAATCACAATTGGCTCTAACCTCAAAATTAGCGACCAGTCCCATCTTATTTTCCCCTACCACAAAATTCTGGATCAGCTTCGGGAAACCCATCTTGGGAAAAGTAAAATCGGCACCACTGGACGGGGAATCGGACCCTGTTACGTTGACAAAATGGCGCGGTGCGGCATTCGCCTGGCCGATTTGATGGAGGATGAAGTTTTTCAGGAAAAATTAGGCGACAATATCCACGAAAAGAACGAAGTTTTTCAAGAGGTCTACGGCCACCCCGGATTTTCGTATGAAGAAATATTGGAGTCCTATCAGGGGTATCGGGAAAAGATAAAATTATATATCTGTGACACGGTCCGGTTGTTGAACGACGCGATTGCGAAGAAGAAAAACCTGCTTTTTGAAGGAGCCCAGGGGACGCTTTTGGATGTTGACCACGGTACCTACCCTTACGTCACTTCTTCCAGCGCCACTGCCGGAGGGGCTTGTGCCGGAACCGGCATAGGACCATCCAAAATTGGCCGAGTCATCGGCGTTGCCAAAGCCTACACCACCCGTGTTGGTGAAGGGCCGTTTCCGACGGAGTTTGACGCGGCGCAGATGAAACGAATCCGCCAAAAAGGAAACGAATTCGGAGCGACCACTGGCCGCCCTCGGCGCTGTGGATGGTTTGATGCTGTATTGGTCCGTCATGCGGTCTTAGTCAATGGCTTGGACGAGATCATCATCACCAAACTGGATGTTCTGGATGAGGACCAAACTATTAAAATTTGTACCAGCTATCAATATCAAGGGAAACGCTACGATCGGTTTCCCGCCAACGGGAAGATCCTGGAAGAGTGTGAACCGATTTATGAAGAGCATCCGGGATGGCGGCAACAGACCTGTGAGATTAGTTCCTTTAAAGACCTGCCAATAAACGCAAAGAAATATCTCCGCCGCTTAGAAACAGTGGTGGGGGCCCCTATTAAAATGGTCTCGGTCGGCTCCAAGAGAGAACAGATTTTTAGTATCTAGGACACAATAGCAAGTGCTTGCAATTGTCTCCAAAATTGCTATAATCAAGGTTCTAAATGCCTGAACTTCGTAAGGATCCCGTGATCGGCCGGTGGGTCATTATCGCCACCGAGAGAGCCAAAAGGCCGAGTGATTTTACTTCTTCAAAGGAAACTAATGCAGAA
>JAHFFC010000014.1 GCA_023248175.1 Candidatus Omnitrophota bacterium
TTTAAGTCGTCAAACCCAAAATCTGCAATCTCATTATTGAAAAGAGGAGGATGTCAATGATTCGTTTTGGAACCGATGGTTGGCGTGCAGTGATCTCAGATGAGTTTACTTTCGAGAATGTTCGAAAAGTGGCTCAGGCGATTGCCGATTACTATAATCAATTTCCTCAAGAGACCGTTTCAAAAACCATCGCTTTGGGATATGACACCCGGTTTCTCTCCGATAAATACGCCAAATGCATCGGTGAAATTCTGGCCGCTAACGGCTTTGAGGTGCTCTTTGCAGAAACAATAGTCCCGACTCCTTCCGTGAGCATTCAAATTGTTAAGAAAAAACTTCTGGCCGGAGTCATGGTAACCGCTAGTCATAATCCACCCGAGTATAACGGGATTAAAATTAAAGCGAGTTTTGGAGGACCTGTTGAAACCGATGTTACCTACCAGATTGAGAAGCTCATTGGCAAAAATCCCATTCAACAAATCCCGTTTGAGGAAGCGGTAGCGGCTAAAAAGATTGCGCTGACCGATTTTTACAAGGAGCATGTCAAAACCATTACCTCCTATATTAATTTCAAGACTTTCAAGAATAAAAAATTCAGAGTTTTGGTGGATGCCATGCACGGTGCTAGTGGACGATTGATTGAGAAGCTCCTTGCCGATTCCTCGGTTAAAGTGACAACGATCCGGAGTGAAGTTAATCCCAGCTTTGGCGGGTTTGGCCCAGAACCGATTCCAAAACATCTCAGCGAGATGACTTTCCGGATGAAAGAAGGGGCTTTTGACATTGGTGTAGTCAACGATGGGGACGCCGACAGGATTGCCGCCATGAGGCCGGATGGAAGATACATTTCTCCCAGCGAGATTATCGCCCTTTTAGCGCTTCATCTGGTTGAAGAGAGAAAATGGACCGGGGGTGTTGTTAAAACGGTTTCGTGTAGTGTCTTAATTGATCGGGTAGCGCGCAAGCTGGGATTAAAGGTTTATGAAACGGCTATAGGGTTCAAACATATTTGTAAGTTGATGAGAGAGCAGGATATCCTCATCGGAGGAGAAGAATCCGGAGGGATTGGGGTCAAAAACTATATCCCGGAGAGGGACGGAATTTTGTTGGCGCTGTTGCTTCTTGAAATGATGGCTGATCGCAACAGCGGCATCACGCAAATCATGGACCAGATGGAAAAGGACTTCGGAAGGTTTCATTATCTACGCGAGGATATTCATTTTGAGGGAGGGGCTGAGAAGAAAAACGAGATTTTAGCATTCCTCAAAAATAATCTGCCAACAGATCTCATGGGAAGAAAAATCGTTTCGGTCAAATCATTCGACGGGATGAAATTTATTTGTGAAGATGACAGCTGGCTATTGATCCGTTTCTCAGGAACGGAATCACTACTGCGGGTTTACGCAGAGTCGGATTCTCTTAAGTTTGTGAAGGAGCTTATCCAGTATGGCCGAAAGCTCGCTCAGTCGTAATTTTTGTATCATTGCTCATATTGATCATGGAAAATCAACCCTGGCGGACCGTTTTCTTCAAATGACCGGTGCCATTAGTGATCGAGAACTCAAGGAACAACTACTGGATGACATGGACCTCGAGCGGGAACGGGGAATCACCATTAAAGCGAGCGCCGTTTGTCTACAGTATCATGCATCTAACAACAAGGAATACGAACTGAATCTGATTGATACTCCGGGGCACGTTGATTTTTCCTACGAAGTTTCCAAGTCCCTTGCCGCATGCGAAGGGGCGCTTTTAGTAGTTGATGCGGCTCAAGGGGTTGAAGCCCAGACCCTAGCGAACTTTTTTCTGGCGTTAGAACAGGGATTGACGATGATTCCAGTGGTGAATAAAATTGATCTGCCGAATGCCCAGCCAGACAAAACAGCCCTGCAGATTCAGGACATTTTTGGATTCTCCAAGGATGAAATTCTTTTTGCCAGCGCCAAGGAGGGAATTGGAGTCAGGGAAATTCTGGAAAGAGTCATTGAAAGAGTTCCACCGCCGAAAGGAAATGATCAAACCCCTTTACAAGCTCTGGTATTTGATTCCTCCTTTGACGTTTACAAAGGGGTTATTGTTTATTTGCGAGTTTTCAACGGCAGTTTGACCCGCGGCAAAAAAATAAAGTTCTTAGGGACCGGAAACGTTTATGAAATTTTGGAGATTGGAGTTTTTACCCCTCAGCCAAAACCGGTTGATCGGCTTTCCGCGGGATCAGTTGGTTTTATCGCCTGCAACATCCGTGAAGCGAAGGATGTTCGGATCGGAGACACGGTCACTTTATTGGAACAGCCAACAGACCAGCCGCTCCCTGGTTATAAACCCTCGCAGCCGATGGTTTTTTGCGGAATCTATCCGATGTCCAATAAAGATTATACGGCTCTCCGGGTGGCTTTGGAAAAATTAGGGCTCAATGATGCTTCTTTTGTTTACGAACCGGAGAATTCCGCCTCCTTTGGTTTTGGATTCCGCTGCGGATTTTTGGGACTGCTCCATATGGAAATCATTCAAGAACGGCTGGAGAGAGAATATGGATTGAATTTAATTCTCACCACTCCCAGCGTTATTTATCGAATTCATATGCGATCGGGTGCGACAATTTTTATTGAAAACCCAACTCAACTTCCCCCTGTGCAAGATATTGATCAGATTGCCGAACCATTGATTGCTGCTTCTCTGATTGTACCGGTAGATGCTATTGGTCCCGTAATGGAGTTAGCTATTTCCCGACGAGGAACTTACAAAAGTACCGAATATCTGGGAACTGAAAGAGCGCGCCTTATTTTTGAACTTCCTTTGGCTGAAATACTGGTTGATTTCTTTGATAGGATTAAATCATTGACTAAAGGGTATGGTTCAATGAACTACGAACTCAAAGGCTATGTTCCCGGAAACCTGGTCCGCTTGGATATTTTAATCAATGGGGATCCCTGTGACGCTCTCTCCTGTATCGTGCCTAAGGACAAAGCCTATTACCGAGGGCGGGCATTGGTAGAAAAACTGCGGGAGGTAATTCCCCGGCAGCTCGTTGAAGTGATCTTGCAGGCCGCCATCGGGACCCATATTATAGCCAAGGAAAGTATTTCACCGCTCAAGAAAAATGTCACCGGTAAATGCTACGGAGGAGATATTACCAGAAAGCGAAAACTGTGGGAGAAACAAAAAGAGGGAAAAAAACGAATGAAGCAGTTCAGCAGGGTAGAAATTCCACAAGAGGCCTTTTTTGCGATATTAAAAATCCGGGACTGACATGTTATCTAAAAAACAGACACTCCTATGGGAATACGTTGAGAGTTTTGTCATAGCGATCGCTCTGGCGCTGATCGTCAGGACATTTGTCGTACAGCCTTTTAAAATTCCATCGGGGTCCATGCGCCCCACATTGATTGAAGGAGACAGGATTCTTGTCAATAAATATGTTTATCGTTTCGAAGAGCCTCGAGCGGGAGACATTATGGTTTTCAAATCCGTCGAAATACCCCAAAGGGATTTCATTAAACGTCTCGTTGCTGTGGGGGAAGACACTGTTAAAATCAAAGAGGGGAAAATTTGGACGAATAACAGACTGTTGAACACACCCTCCATTTTCCGGGATAATTTTTACTACAATCGGGGGGATTATGGAGAGGAAGGGAAAACAGTCGCTGTCCCTCCCGGGAATTATTTTGTTTTGGGGGATAACAGCGGTTCAAGTCTTGACAGCCGGTTTTGGGGGTTTGTTCCCCAAAAAAATATTCTCGGCAAAGCCTTCTTTATTTTCTGGCCTCCTCACCGAATGAGGGTGTTACAATAAAAGCAGGTGGTGGGATGAACTGGGCAAACCGAATTACTCTGTTACGGATTATCTTGATCCCATTTTTTGTGGGAGCGTTGATTTATGGGCATTTGGACAGGGCTTTCTGGATCTTCGGTCTCGCTGTTGTCACGGACGCCGTTGACGGCTATATCGCGAGAATGCATTCTCAAAAAACGACTCTTGGAAGTTTTCTAGATCCTTTAGCGGACAAACTGCTTTTGACGACTGCGTTCATCAGCCTGGCAGTGATCGGAAAGCTTCCTATCCGTCTCCCTCCGTGGATCCCTTTGATTGTCATCAGCAGAGACATTATTATTATCTTAGGAGCGGCGCTCATTCAGATGAATACCGGCAGATTAGATATCCACCCCAGTATTTGGGGAAAATTAACCACGTTTCTGCAAATGGCGACTGTACTAGGTATCTTGGTCGGTTTTTCTGGAGTTCGAGTCATTTGGTGGATTATGGTGGCTTTTACGATTCTTTCTGGTTGGCAATATATCCAACAGGGGATGAATTTAATGAATGCCAAGGAGTCTCTTGAAAATCCTTAATCGTTCTTTTGAGGAGATTAAAGTTGGAACAGAATCCTCTTTTGAAGTAACAGTTTCAGGAGAGGAGGTAATTCGTTTTGCCTCTCTCAGCGGTGACTATAATCCCCTGCATGTTTCCATGATGGAGAATGGAGATATTTCGGCAAATGGGCGTCATATCAGCCATGGAATGTTGCTGGCATCTTATTTTTCGCGGCTGGTAGGGATGTATCTGCCGGGACGCAAAGCGCTTTATTTGTCTCAGGAGTCACGGTTTATTAAACCGGTTACCATCGGCGATCGGATTTTGATCAAAGGAACGATTACTGCGAAATCAGACGCGAGCCGAGTGATTACGTTAAAAACAGAAATCTACAATCAAGCAAAGGAGTTAGTTGTGGATGGAAAAGCGGAGGTCCTTGTGAGAGAAGAAATCATAACTGAAAAAAAAAGTGAACTCGAAATATCCAGCTCTATGAACCTGGACGGTAAAGTGATTTTAGTGACAGGGGCCAGCAGAGGGATTGGTTCGGCGACTGCAAAACTGCTGGCGAAAAACGGGGCATCGGTCGCTGTGAATTATCATCAGGATGAAGAGGGAGCCCAGAAAGTGATATCTGAAATTAAGTCAACAGGGGGTAAGGGGATCTCCTTCAAAGCCAATGTTGCCGATCCAGTTCAAGTGGAGAGAATGATCGAAACGATTCAGAAACAACTGGGATCGGTTGATATTTTGGTCAATAACGCGGCCCCTTCATTCAAACCAGTCTCCTTTTCTTCCTTGAAATGGGATCAAATGAAAGAGCAATTGGATGGGGTAGTGAAAGGGGCTTTTCTCTGTATCAAAGGAGTAATCTCTTCTATGATGGAGCGCAAAAATGGGAGGATCATCAATATTTTATCAACCTACGCTTTTGGCATCCCTCCAGTACAGTTAACACACTATGTTACCGCAAAAAGCGCACTGGCAGGATTATCCCGTTCCCTCGCCGCTGAATTGGGACCCCATGGAATCCAGGTCAATATGATCGCCCCAGGCATGACGGAGACTTCTCTCATTGACCATGTTCCAACGCGCTTTAGGGATCTCTACGCCTATCAAGCTCCCTTAAAACGGCTGGCTCAGCCGCAAGATGTCGCGAAAACTGTTTTATTTCTCTGCTCCGATTTAGCCGATTTTATTACGGGTGCTACACTGCCGGTGTGCGGAGGGAGTTGGATGGGATGAATAGGCAAGAAGAACTCTTACAACAAATCCGTGAAAGTTTGAAAAACGGAGACGCTCAAGGAATACTTCGCGACAATGTTTTGCTGGCAGAGCAGTTTCCAACGCACGCGAATACCCTCATCGCCGCGAAGAATATCCAATCAGTGATGCCGATTCTCGAGAAGGATTACTCTCAAAAACAAAAAGTAAGGATTGCATTGCTCTATTCTTCCACTGCAGAGTGGATCAAAGAATATTTGACGGCGGGTCTTTTATCCGAAAAACTGTTCCCGCAAATTTATACAGCTCCCTACCAACAAGTGGAACAGGAAATCCTGAACATGGAAAGTAATTTTTACCATTTTGATCCTGAAATCATTTTCTTTCATCTGGAATTGTCCTCAGTTCTGCCGGTGGATCCTGCCTACGAAAAGAGTGACATCGAAAAAACAGTCGGGAAGATTCATTCACTGGTTCATTTAATACAGCGTCAAACAAAATCGCTGATCGTTATTGATAACTTCCCACAGCCCGCTTACCTACCGATCCGTTCCCCGAGAGACCTAAAATCCAACACTCTGAAAGAATGGTTTAACGAACTGAACGGAGCGCTTGCGGATGAATTTCAATCGGACAATAGCGTTGTCATCTGCGATCTGGATAGTCTGGCGGCTTTTCACGGTAGAGAAAGAACCACTAGTCCAAAATTATTTTATCTGGCTCATATAGAATTGAGCGAATCTTTTCTGCCTCAAGTCAGCAAGAAATACATTGGATACATCAAAGCCCTTAAAGGAATGGGGAGAAAGTGCATTGTGGTAGATCTGGACAACACCCTCTGGGGAGGCGTGATTGGGGAAGATGGAATGGAGGGAATTCGTCTCAGTCAAAATGGAGACGGAAGGGAATTCTTTGATTTTCAGAAGTTACTATACAACTTTACTCAGCGGGGTATTCTGTTAGCCATTAATAGTAAAAATAATCCTGATGATGCCCTGAAAGCGATCCGTGAACATCCCTCCATGTTTCTTAAAGAAGACCATTTTAGTTCGATCAAAATTAACTGGAATAACAAGGTCTCAAATTTCATGGAAATAGCCAGGGAGTTAAAGATCGGACTGGATGCGATGGCTTTTTTGGATGATGATCCAAGAGAACGCGCTTTAGTTCGTCAGGGGCTTCCGCAGGTTCTGGTGCCGGAGATGCCAAAAGACCCCAGTGAATACGGACGGCTCTTATCAAGTTTGAATGATTTTGAAATGATTCACTTCAGCGATGAAGATACAAAGCGGACCGAACTCTACTTGGAACAAAGGGAGCGGGAGCAATTTAAAGAAAACTTTCAGTCACTAGAAGATTTTCTCTGGAACCTGGAGATTGCGGTGAGGATATCGTCCGTGACTGAAAAAGACCTCCCCAGAATCGCCCAGTTAATGCAGCGGACCAATCAATTCAACATGACGACACGGCGTTATACGGTAAACGAATTAAAAGAACTACTCAATTCGTCTCATCATCTTTTTACCGTTCAGGTGAAAGACCGATTTGGCGACAGTGGTACCGTCGGATCGGCAATTCTGGAGAAGCAGGGCCGCAGTTACATAATCAAGGCATTCTTGTTGAGTTGTCGTATCTTGGGGCGAGGCATCGAAGATCATTTTATGAATCATCTCTATCACGCGGCCAAGGCGGAAGGGGCTGACCGCCTGGTTGGCAAACTTATTTTTACCGAAAAGAACCAACCGGCCAGAGATTTCTATAAAAAATATGGTTTTACGCTGTTAAAACAAGAAGGGGACCAATCCGAATGGGTTTACGCAATCGATGGAAACCCACCCAAGCCGGTGGCTTGGATTAACACTGGCCAGCATGTCCGAAAATAATATTCGAGAACGACTGTGCAAAGTTTTCTCAAAGGTTTTTAATTGCCCCGATCCACAGGATGCGGCCTCACCCGATAATTTGGCCGGGTGGGATTCTCTGGGGCATCTGCTGTTAGTGAGCGCCATTGAGGAAGAATTTAAAATCAAGTTAACAACCGAAGACATTTTTCAGATGGTCAATTTCAGGACCATCCAATCAATCTTGGAAGAACGATTATCACTATTCAACCACGGAGACACCGAGAATCAATGACAAATAACCAAATCCCAATGAACAAATTACAAACAATAAACAATTTACGAAATTACAATGACCGAAACATACGATTTGATTTTGGTTGTTGGGTATTGGAATTTGTTTGTAATTTGGAATTTGTGATTTGTGATTTTTCAATCTCTGTGCCTCTGTGGTTAATCATTAAACCATGAGCCTCCTGGCAAAGATAGTTCTGGTCGGACGTCCGAACGTGGGGAAATCGTCTCTCTTTAATCGGATGATTGGCCGCCGAAAGGCGGTAGTTGAGGATCACCCAGGAACTACTCGCGATTGGCAAGGACAAAAAGTGCAATGGCGACATAGTTCCTTCCTGCTCGTTGATACCGGAGGAGTCCTTCCTGGGGGAGAGGAAAAAATGCAGCGTCGGGTGGCCCAACAAGTTGACAAAATCCTTCAACAAGCCAGTCTGATTGTGTTTGTGGGGGATTGCGGCGACGGGCTGACGACAACTGATGAAACCCTCTTTCAATACGTCAGACGGAAAAACCGCCGGATTGTTCTGGCGATTAACAAAGCGGATAACCCGAATGAAGAACTGGGTGTTTCTGATTTCTATCGTTTGAAGGGGTTTGATTCTTCGAATATTTTCCCCGTCTCGGCTCTGCATGGAAAAGGAATCGCCAATCTTTTAGACTACATCGCTGGAGAATGTTCCAACGAACAGCAGTCTGCTTCGGAAGAACAAGAAGAGAAAATTCCGCGGCTCGCCATTGTCGGGAAACCGAACGTCGGGAAATCAACTTTAGTAAACCAGTTGTTAGGCGAGGAGAGGGTGTTGGTTGATGAAACTCCGGGGACGACGCGAGATTCCATCGAGGTCAGCTTTGAAATCAAGGGGCAAAAATATCTTCTGATAGATACGGCCGGAATCCGGCATATCGGAAAGATTAAAGAAGTGGTTGATATCTTCAGCATCGCGAGGACTAAAAAATCGATCCGGCAGAGCGACCTTCTCATTTTTCTGATTGACGGCGCCGAGGGAATCGTCAGGGAGGACCTGCGCATCGCCCGTTTAATCAAAGAAGCGGACAAACCGTGTGTGATCGCCCTGAATAAATGGGACCAGGTGAGTGATGTTTCCTTTACCGAGTATGCTGAAAAAATATCGGCCCGGATGTCCGATATTTTGTATGCGCCGGTTTTGAAGATTTCCGCGTTGACCGGAATGGGAATTTCGACTCTTTTTGCCGTTGCCAATGAAATTCTCAAGATGAAGGAGGAAACGGTCACCACCCCAAAATTCAATAAAGCCCTCGAAGAGATTCAAAAGGACCCCAGAGCCCCGCGCGTCTCATTGCCCAAACAGTTAAAGTTTTATTATGGTTGTCAGGTAAACAGTAATCCGCACATTTTCCGGATTGTGGCGAATTTCCCCGAAAAGATACCAAGGCATTACCAACAATGGTTGATCGAACAACTGAGAAGAAAATTAAAACTCAGTTATCTTCCCATTCGTATCAAGTGGGCGGGAAGAGATAGAAAGGATAGCGTATAGCGAATGGAATGGCTAATACTTTTTATGATAGGTGGGTTTGCTTATCTATTGGGGTCAATTCCCACCGCCTATTTATTCGGCAAAGCGAAAAAAGGGATTGATATCCGGGAACATGGAAGCGGTAACGTCGGTGCTACCAACGCGTTTCGGGTTTTGGGCAAACTTCCGGGAATTTTAGTTTTGGCCATTGACATTATTAAAGGTGCCGTTGCCGTCACATTACTCCCTCGTTTAATCAAACAGGTCACTCCCATAGACTATTCCTGGCTTCTGGCCACTCTTGGAATGCTGGCGATTGCGGGGCATATCTGGACCCCTTTCCTGCAGTTTAAGGGAGGGAAAGGAGTAGCCACGAGTTTAGGGGTTTTTCTCTTCCTCGACCCAATTTCGACCTTGATCGCGCTGGGAGTATGGCTTGTAACTCTCCTTTTATTTCGCTACGTTTCGATCAGTTCAATGACAGCGGCCATTACCCTTCCCGTCGCCATGGCATCCTTCCTGCGTCCTTTTCCTACAGTGCTTGTTTCCTCAATTGCTTGTATCATAATATGTTACAAGCACAAATCCAACCTTCAGAAACTCCTGTTAGGGACCGAGAAAAAAATAGGCAAAACCCCTCTAAGTCTTTTTCCTTTTCCTTGAAATCCAAGAACCTTTGTGAGATAATCTGTTTCCATCGGATGATGCCTCCCTGTGGTCCTACAACTCAACTAACAGAGAGTATTCCTTATCCGATACGTTTTCCTCTATTCAAAATTCCGTCATGTGCCAAATATTCGCTAGTTATTCCAAATGAGCTCCGAGATTTTTTAAGTCATTTGACGCCTCTTCTTAAGAACAAGATCAAACAAGCACTGGTTGAGATCCCCGGAAATCCTTCCGTAGGTAAACCTCTTCGGGATGATCTTGCAGGCTTAAACAGTTATCAAGTGGGAAAGATTCGGGGTAGCGATCGGCCCAAGGAAAACGATCTATCAGAAAGTAGCTCTGGAAATTAAACATGGTTTGCAAAATTGATAGCCATTCATGATAACATCTGTGCAGGCACTGATTTTAGGAATTGTCGAAGGGATCACCGAATTCCTTCCTATTTCCTCAACGGGGCATTTGATTCTTGCAGGCGAATGGTTAGGGATTGGGGGGGAGTCAGTAAAGGCGTTCGAGGTAATTATCCAAGCAGGGGCATTGCTGGCAGTACTGGGACTTTATCGTAACCGGATTGGGGAAATGTGGCAGGGAGTCGTCGGTAAAGATGCCGATGGCCGCCGTTTATTAATGAACTTATTCATCAGTTTTTTGCCGGCAGTAGTGGTCGGTCTTCTTTTTCATGGCTGGATCAAGGAGAATCTATTTCACCGCAGCGCCGTCACTGGCGCTTTAGCCATTGGCGGTATTTTCATGATTGTGGTGGACCGAATTCTTCCCCCTCACCCAGTTCCTCTCTCCCTTTTTTCCATGACTTATTCTCAAGCCCTTCTCATTGGCCTTGCGCAAGTTCTTTCTCTCTGGCCCGGTACTTCCCGTGCCATGGTAACGTTAGTCGCCGCGATGTTACTTGGTTTTCCAGCAACCGCAGCGGCGGAATACAGTTTTCTTTTAGCTCTTCCTACCTTAGGAGCCGCGGCTCTCTTTGATTTCGCTAAGAACGGTTCTGTTCTGTTTAGCGATGTCACTCTTTTTTCTTTTCTCAGTGGTTTCGCCACGGCCGGCATTGTCGCGGCTGTTTCGATTCGCTTCTTAATTCATTACCTCACAAAGCATGGGCTGGCCCTTTTTGGATGGTATCGTATTGGGCTGGCGGTGCTGGTGTGGGGACTCATCCGATGAAAGAAGAGATCGAAAGTTTTCTCGCGTTTCTCGCCGTTGAGAAAGGATTGGCAAAGAACAGCTTAGTCTCTTATCGTTTTGATCTAAAAAAATATCAGCAGTATCTAACCGATCTTGGAAAACAGAGCTTTTCCGCTGTTACCCACGATGATCTGACCAGTTTTCTTTTTCATCTCAAGGATAAGGGGATGGAGGCCACCTCGATCACCAGACACCTTACCGCCATTCGGGGATTGCATCGTTTTCTTGTCCGAGCA
>JAHFFC010000015.1:0-5603 GCA_023248175.1 Candidatus Omnitrophota bacterium
TCCAAAATCTCCCGCTCGAGCCGTTCCTTTTCTTGTTTTGCGTTGAATTTGCTCAACGTTTCCTGAATCACAAAAGGAAGAGCTATGGAGTAACCCTCTTCTTTGGAGACATAGTCATAGGCCCCTTCTTTGATGAGTTCAGCAGCAACCTTCTGGTCCTTCTGTCCTGTGACCATGATTACCGGTGTCGTTACCTGATTATGGTGAAGTTTTTGAAGGGTTTCCAATCCGTTCATCCCGGGCATGTTGAAGTCGCAAAGAATCACGTTAAAATTCGCTTTCTTCACCTTTTCCACTGCCTCTTCCCCGGAACGCGCCACCTCGACCACGCATTCCAAATAAGGGTTCTTGGAAAGAATCCGTGTGACGATTTCAACATCCATAACGCTGTCCTCAACCAACAAAACACGAATCGGTTCGCTCATTTCATCACTTCCACTGACGGCTGAGGTGTCAGCTTGACGGGTTCCACTGGCAAGGTAAAGAAGAAAGTGGTTCCACTCCCCGCGCCCGACTCCAGCCGGATTTTCCCGCCATGTTTTTCAACGATTTTCTTCACGATCACTAACCCCGCCCCTGTCCCCTCCACTTTTTCAGCCCCCGGTAAACGTTGGAACAGTTTGAAAACTTTGTCCAAATATTCTTTGGGAATTCCTATTCCGTTATCCCGGACATAAAATTCGTAAAGGTTATTTTTCTTAGCACAGCCAATCTCAACCACAGGATTACTTTTATCATTATACTTAATCGCGTTGGAAATTAAATTATGAAAAACCTGCTGGATCCGGACGCGATCACATGGGATCGTCGGCAGAGGCCCAATCCGGAGGTTTACCTTTTTCTCGGTAATGGCGTAAACCAAATTTTTACTGACTTCTTCCAAAACTTGTACTAAGTCCACCGGCTCAAATGGATTTCCCTGGCGGGAGATGCGGGAGAGGTCTAAGAGATTTTCAATGAGCCGTGTCATCCGCTTGGATGCCTCTTGAATGGACTCCATGTACTCTTTTCCTTTCGGATCCAACTTGTCAGCGTAATCCTGCAGGACAAAACGGCTGAAAGCGTCAATGCCACGCAGGGGTTCCTTTAAATCATGTGAGACAATATAGGTGAAATCGTCCAGCTCCTTGTTGAATTCCGCCAGGGAGGCATTGGCCAATGCCAGTTCCCTGGTCCGCTGTTCTACCTTTAACTCTAAGTTGGTGTAGAGCCCCTGCAACTCATGGGTCATTTTGTTAAATTCATTCGCCAGCTCTTCCAATTCATCCCCCGTCTGCAGTGGAATGCGGTAATTGAGCTGTCCCCCCCCTATGACTTTCGCCCCCTGGGAAAGTTCTTGAATCGGCATGGTAATCGCGCGGGTGGTGTAGATAATCACCGCAATTCCTCCAATGATGATCAACAAAACAATCCCGATGATCACACCGTTGATTAAAACTACCCTCTTTTCCAGCTGATCCAATGCGAGGGAGTTCTTCTCTTTTTCTTCATCCAACACCTCCAGTAGAGTCTTTTGCTGGGTAGAAGCCAGTCCTTCCTTTTCTTTTGTCTTGCTCCACAACTGATCGGCTGTTTCGATGAGGTGCGTCGCCGCCACCCGAATCTCTTGAAATAACCGATCCAAGTTATCTCCCACGCCTTTTTCTTTTTCAGTGAGTGCCACTTTTAACTGATCTAAATTTTGAAGAATCTCCAGCAATTTTGTTTCGTAGAATTCTTTGGCGCCGCCATCTCTATTGACCAGATACTGGCTCAAGTTTCCAACGGAATCGGATACCGACTGCAAAAGAGCCACCGCCAGTTTCATTTTGGGAAGGAATTCCTGCCGCACCGAATCAACTTCATTTTTCTTTGTCAGCATCTCCGCTTCCTGCGCGAGGAATCCATTGACTTCTTTTTCGAAATTCTTCAATAATTTCCGCAGCTCTTGTATCGAGCTGCGCTTTTCCTCATGATAGGACAAAATCTGCTGATCCCGCTCGGATAGGTTCTTGTTTATTTCCTCTAATTTCTTCAATATCGTCTGCTGGCGCTGTCCCCCCTGCCGATGAGGAAGGAATTTATTATATTCATTGAGATTTTTGTCGGCCTCCAATTTCAGCTGTTCATACTGTCTTCTATCTCTCTCATCGGAGGTCAGAAGAAACCGTTCCAAAGCAGTCCGGGTGTTCGAGACATAAATTCCCAAAAAAGAAGCCACTTTCGTCGCTGGAATATCTTCAACGAAGGTCACTCCCAATCCGGTTTTGCGGGCGATTTGGCCCCGTTCCTGTTCAATCAACTCGATCAGCAGTCCCTGGATTTGATGTTCAACTCCTCCGATATTCTCAAGGGTACCGGCGCAGGCTTGATGATGCTTTAAAACTTCTTGAGCTAGCTCCATTAAGGATGCCTCCACTTTTTTTAGAGAATCGTGCTGGCTCTGTTCATTGGGAACAAGGACATAATTTTCTAGTACAGACTGCATCCTTGTGAGTTCCTCTGAAAACTCCTGAAATGAACTAAACTGTTGAGCGGAGAAACCCATCATGCTTTGATCCAGAATCGAAGAGAAATCCATTATCCTTTTCCTGTAGTTAGATAAATGAGCCAACACAGGCAGGTAGTGAGACTGAATTAGAAAGAGATCGTTTTCCTCCTGCAATCTTTCCTGTTCCGATTGAATTAAAAGAGAAATTTGATCGAGTACCGTTTGTCTCTCTTTGAAAAACTGCTGACGGCTCTGCTGCCAGTTTTCTTCCTCTTTCTTCACAGTCTCTGAAAGCTGGCGCACCTGCTGGTAAGCAATTTTAATTCGAGCCAGAAGACCTTTCTCTTCGTCAGTCACGAGATAGGGAGAAAACCGCTCAAGAATTTTCTCTGTCCCTTGAGAAGATTGAAGGTATTGATTCCAATCAGCGGGATTGGCGCTGGCTAAAGCGTATTTCAAATCCTTCTGGGACTGTGCCAGCTGGATTCCCAAAAGAGCCGATTCATGAATCGCAGGGACATCTCGGCGCAGGCTTTCATAGACCCCTTCATAGGTTTGACGAAGACTGAGGACAGCGGTGGCTCCTAATGTAAAAACCAGAACAAAAATAACCGCAAAACTCAGGCTGAGCTTTTGAGAAATTTTCATTAAGGAATGAAGTCTCCCCGCAGCATCATACCTGAGGCAGATCAGCCTTCGGCTGAAGCTGCGGGGGTATCTTTTCATCCCCCTCTCCCTTTTTAAGGGAGAGGGGATTTATGTGGTACCCCGTGGCAAGACCACGGGGAAATCTATTTCATTATCGTACAACCCTTGTCCCTTCTTTTGTCGAAAGATAAACAGTAATGCCCCACTCAGTATCGCCAAGGGAATGCTAATGAGTTGCGCTAACGTAAGCCCCGACCAAACAGGGAGACTGTCTCCCCGCAGGAATTCAACCCCAAACCGCCCCAGAGAATAAAGAAAAAGATACGCTAAACCGATTTCTCCGGTGAAACGTTTTCTCTTCCGCCATTGAAGCAGAGCCAAAAAGATGACAAACAAACCAATGGAAGAGTACAGCTGTGTCGGGTGAATCGGGATCAGGCGGTTGGGGAAATAAACTCCAAAAATAGAGTGGGTCGGTTTTCCAAAACAACAGCCGTTCAAGAAACAGCCAATCCTCCCAATGGAATGGGCTAATGCTAAATAGGGACTCACCAAATCAGCGGTTTCCAAGAATGGTATTTTCTTTATCCAAAGATAGAAAAGCGCTACTAAAAACCCCGCTAAAAACCCCCCGTACCAGACTAATCCTCCATGATCCAAGCGAAGGATTTGATAAAGATTAACCGAGTAGAAATCCCAATTAATAGCAATATAGAGAACCCTCGCCCCGACAATTCCTCCGACAAGGGTAAAGAAGAAAAGGTTGGCCAGTTGATCCTGATGGATTTTAGCGCCGATTCGCCGGGCGTATCGAGCCGCTAAAGAACTGGAAACTAGATAAGCAACGGCCAGCATCAGTCCGTAGGAGTAACAAGTGAAGGGTCCCAGCTTAAAAAGGATGGGATGCATTTACGATTAAGTTTATTTCATTGCATCAGGAAAATCAAGATGAGAATTGACAACCTCTGCGATTCAGACAGTGTGTAAGCCTGCGGCGATTTTTGCGTAAAATTTTCTAATCAAAAACTTGGGATTCTATTTTTGGCTCTCCCCCTATTTTTTTAACCCTTTAGAAGTGTAAATGGCTCGATATTGGAGGGCTTTTTCTAAGTACTTGACGGGCGTGTAAAAACGATCGCCCACCTTAATTTTTCCATTAACACCTATCCCTCTGTCATTGGTGACACTGCTCACCACTAAACTCCCTTGATCAGCTGCGACGAACAATTTCCCTTCGCTGATTCGATAAACCAATCCCCTTTGAAAAGGGTGAAAAAAGATTGCATCTGCCCTCGTGGTTAAACATTTTTTGATCCTAACCTTGGCGCCGTTGACGAAGGTACTTGCCCCTTTGTAAGGATCGTCAAACGCGCAGATAAACCGTTCAATCTCTTTCAGTTTCCATCCCCAATCGATGTAACCATGAATGTCTGTAGCAAATCTAGGCCAGTAGGTACTACGATGTTCTTTTTGTCCCTTTAGTGTAAATGCTTTGTCCTGTTGAACCTCTTTGACAAATTCCTTCAATAGAAAACGGTATTGTGCTACCGCGTAATTCTGATAATCCATGGGTAATCTGCATGACAGTGGATAAGTGAATTCTTTATATTTGATGATTTTACCGGTGTCAATGCCAGGATCGACTTGATGCAAAGTGATATAACTTTTCCGTTCATTTCTTAAAACCTTCCAAGACCACGGCCCTCCACCTCGATCCTGTGGAAGTTTACTGGGATGGAGATTGACTAATTTCCCACCAAATTGACCTATCAGTCTTGATTTAAATATCCAAGTGGCTCCAAAAGACACGCCGAGAGTCTGTTTTGTTATTTTGTTAAAGATTTTTCTATCGGAATTAACATCTTGAGAAACAATAACCTCAAAGGGCTCATCCTCTAGAAGGTCAAAATCAAGTTCCTTCTCATGTCTTTCACTTGTCACTACCACTACCTTAAAGCCATCCTTTAGCAATCCTGACGCGAACTCAATCAGTATTTGTCCTCCCCCCAGAAGCATCCACTGGTCCACCCTTCCAAATTTCATCTATTCATTCCTCTTTTAATGTTCAATCAATATGTGATCTTTTTAAAACGAATTTCTTTGTTCATTTCCCTCACCGATTCGTTTTCATCCAGGAAATCAATGATTCTCTCCATTGTAAAATAAGGATTGTCCCGATCCAAAGAATCAAAAATCGCCTTGACCACCTTAAAATCTTCTTCAGTATCAAGGCAATATCTCAAATCAGGCCTTCTTAGTTTTCCGTGGGCCTCTACGTTACAAATTCTAAACTCATTCGGCCTGTTGCGGACATAAAAAGTGACGTGTTCACGATCTGCGGGGTGTTTTCCCAACTGCTCCACTTTTTCCAGGACCGGGAAATCAACAATCTCAACGGTTGATCCATCCGGGAACGTATCAATGAGATTGTTACAGGTGTAATCCATTCTATTTTTGAGGTGAGTTTCCAAAACTTGTTGGATCA
>JAHFFC010000015.1:5613-11262 GCA_023248175.1 Candidatus Omnitrophota bacterium
GCTCATCGGAGGTCGCACGAAAGATAACATCAGCTTTGAAAACCCGGGCGCTCTCCACGTATCGGTGGAGAACATCCTGTTCACTACCTCGATAAACTCCGATTCCTAATTGTTGACAAAGATCGGCAATCTGTGTGTCTCTGGCTTCAGTCGTCGTCGCGACAACCACCTCATTGATCAAAGGGACTTTTTTTAGACGACCGATCAAGTGGGCTAAAACCGTTTTCCCCCCGATCTCTCTCATCACTTTCCCTGGCAGACGGGTAGAACCGGTCCGGGCTTGAATGATCGCGACAATTCTTTTCATCAGCGTTCAGTGGTCAGCGTTCAGCGTTCAGCATTTAGCGTTTAGAAAAAATAAAAAACGAAAATCTTTCCTGAACCCTGTACTCCGAACTCTGTACGCTGTCTTACTGTACGCTGTCCGCTGAACGTTGTACGCTACTGGTTGAAATCGGTTCTATAATAATCTGTTCTTGCCGCCTCGGCGGATTGGACTTATACCACTCAATATAGCGACTCATCCCCTCTTCAAAGGATACATGGGGTTCCCAGCCTAATTCATCGAAGGCTTTTTTCGCGGAAATTTCCTTGCCGGGAAAATCCCCCTTGCGCCCTTCGATATACTGTACCTTCACGGAGCCGAGTATCTTTTCGATCGTCTCGACAATCTGGCGAATGGAAACCTTTTCTTTTCCTTCCAGATTGTAGATTTTATTGTCCGCAATCGAATTAATGGCTAAGACGTTTCCTTCGGCCAGGTCTTCCACATAAAGGAATTTCCGGAACTGCAGTCCATCTCCCGCAATCGTAATCGGTTCTCCTCGAAGAGCCTTACCGACAAATAGCGCCACGACGGTTTCCCCACGTGCTCGAGGACCATAAGGAATTCCATAGCGAAGAATCGTTGCTTTTAAACCATAGAGCTGGGCGTAGGACTGGCAATAATATTCAGAGGCGATCTTGGTGGCAGTATATAAATGTTTCGGCGGATGCAACGGAGCGGTTTCATCAATGATCTCAGTGACGGTGTCGCTGTATACCCAAATGGTACTTCCATAAATAATCTTTTTGATTCCTGTCCGCCGCATTGCTTCAAGAACATTAATCGTTCCTCGTGTATTAATCGCCTCGGCGTAATGAGGAACCTTAAAAACATGATCCACATTGGCAACAGCCGCCAAATGATAGACGACGTCAATACTGTTCATCGCCATCCGTACTTCTTCTTCATTGAGCAAACTCCCCTTGTAAAACTCGACGTCTTGCCTGGATGGGAGCACCATGTCAAAAACCCTGACATCAATATTTCTCATTTTTAGACGATCAACGATATGAGAACCGATGAAACCTGAACCGCCGGTGATTAGAACTTTCATAAGGACCTCCCTCATTAGTCGACAGTCCATAGTCCACGGTCCACAGTTTACCAGAAAAATCTGTGGTCTGTGGACTGTTGACTATTTCAATTCCGCTTCCAGCGCCGACAACACATGATTCACTTCCTCATCCGTCATCCCTTGATAAACCGGCAGACAAACATGCCGCTGGCAAAAATCTTCCGCTATTGAAAAACTTTCCTTCTTGTATCCATTCTGAAAAACGGGCTGCAGATGGCAAGGCAATTCATAAACCTCCCCACTCAAGGAGACTCCATATTTTTCACGGAGGTCTTTCTTCAGCTGGGCACGGTTTATTCCTTTTTCCAGAACAACAATATATTTATAGTAATTGGTTTGGCACCGTGAATCAACGGTCACCGGCCTGATTTTATGAACTCGCTTAAGCCCCTCGGTGTATTTTGCCGCGATACTTTGTCTTTCTTTGATAAAACCTGGCAAACGACGCAAATGAACTTTTCCGACAGCAGCATGAAGTTCGCTCATCCGCCAGTTATATCCCAAGCGATCATGTTTGTTCTCTAAAAAGGATGCCTTTCCCTGATCGCGATACTTTTTGGCCTCCTCCACAATTTTGGGATCGTTGGTCGTGATCATTCCTCCCTCACCGGCAGTAATAACTTTTGTAGGATAGAAAGAAAATGCGCCAGCAATGCCAAAACTTCCCGCGGGTTGTCCGTCTAAGGTACTGCCATGAGCATGAGCGGCATCTTCAATGAGGGCAATCCCGCTCTCGTTACAGAAATTAACGAGTTCATGGATGTCGGGCGTAATGTTACCTCCAATATGAACAATGATGATAGCCGCCGTCTTCTTGCTCATATTCTGCGTGAGGATATCCATGTTAAATGATAAAGTCACAGGATCCATATCCACAAACTTGACAATTCCTTGAGCGTGCTGGACAGCGGTGGGGGTCGCGAAAAAAGTGTTGGTTGGGATGAGAACTTCCTTTCCCTGGATATGAAGGATCCTTAAGATAATTTCCAAAGCGCTCGTGCCGCTATTGACAGCGACAGCGTATTGGGTCCCCGATGTCTTCTTGAACTCTTCCTCAAAAGCAGCTCCGTTTTTCCCGAGAGTCAATTGACCTGTCGTCAGACTTTCTTCGATTGATTTCAGTATTTCCTGTTTATCCTGTTCATTGAAAACGATTTTCGCAGATGGAATTTTCATTGGGTTTTGTCTTTTGTTATTTTTTGCTTTCTGTCTTCTGCCTACTGCCTTTTTTGGAGGTGAGGAGGATCGAACTCCTGGCCTCCTGCTTGCAAAGCAGGCGCTCTCCCAGCTGAGCTACACCCCCGTTGCACATAAAATAATATTTACGATGGACGTGGGACGTTCGTTCGCTTCGCTCACTAGGACGATGGACGATTTTGTTTTTACGTCCCTCGTCTTTCGTCCCTCGTCCCTCAGTCTTTACTGGGCCCACTTGGATTCTCCGCCTGAGGCGGATCAGCCTCTGGCTGAGAACCAAGCACCTCAGTCTTATCAGGACTGCGCTCTAACCTCCGCCAAAAACTTATTGGGCGACTCAGGACTCGAACCTGACACCTCAGTCTTATCAGGACTGCGCTCTAACCAGCTGAGCTAGTCGCCCGAAATTCTTACCCTGAGGTGGATCAGCCTCAGGCTGAAACTGAGCTATGGGCCCTGGTGGGAAAATAAGTAACGTAATGCTTCAGTCATCAGTGGTCAGTCATGAGTCGTCAGTCATAAGTCGTCAGTCGTCAGTAACAACTGACCACTGATGACTGACCCCTGACAACTGAATAATTACTAAGTAATGTATAGTTTACCTTTAACGGGTGAAAAAGGTCAATAGTGACAGAATGATCCTAAGAGAGATGTTAGCGTAGACCCCTGCTAGAACATCGTCAAGAACAATCCCCCATCCTCCCGGAAGAGATTCAATTTTGCGAATCGGAAACGGTTTGAAAATATCGAATGCCCTAAAAAGAAGAAAGCCGGCCAAGAGCATTGGGCCATGACTTTGAGTGCCTATCAGAGTAGTCCACATTCCAACGACTTCATCAATGACAATGCAGGATGGATCTTTCTGTTTTAACTGCTGTGCCGCCAGGGTACTGCTCCAAACGGAGAAAACCAGCAGCAACGCGAAAACCATCACAACAACCTGCAATCCTCCGCTAGAAGAGACCATCACATACAACATTAGCCCCAGCAAACTTCCTACTGTTCCGGGAGCTCCCGGAACGTTGCCGGCGCCAAAGAGAGTCGCCATTTGTACTGCTAATTTCTCGGAATTCATTTTTGTTTTTGAGCCAATGACCGCCGGAGGTCGTAGAGGTAAGCCCCTCCCGAAATCAGCGTCAATACCATTGCCAGCAGGGCCAGGTAAAAACTGCTGTTCAGGAAAAACAATTCCAACGTCGGATTCCAAAAAGGGAAATATCGGATTCCCATACTTTTCACCACTAAAAAAGTAAGAATATACAGAATTGCCACAATCTGACTTATGGTTTTCTGCTTGCCAGCCCGTTGTGCCGGCATGACAATTCCCTTTCGAATGACCCAAAGCCGAAGCAAGGTCACGATGGTTTCACGAACGAAGATAACCAACACCAGCCAGAAAGGAAGAATCCCCAAGCGGACAAAAGCAAAGAATGCCGTTAGAATGAGCACCTTATCGGCAATCGGATCCATAATGGCGCCGAAAGCAGTGGCGTTTTTTTGGCTCCTGGCAAGCTGTCCGTCGAAGAGATCCGTCAGGGAGGCAACAATAAACGTCACCAGGGCGAATGTTTTCGCCCAGACAAAATCCCAAAAAAGAAACGGCCACAAAAGAAAAGCGAGCACGATCCTAGAAAGGGTTAACAGGTTGGGAAGAGTCATTCACAAACTTCTCCGACTAAATCGTATTCAAACGTATCTGTAATCCGTACTCTTACAAAATCCCCTATCTTTAATGACTGACCACCGACCACTGACGACCGACGACTGACGACTGACCCCTGACTACTGCTTTTAACATAGACTTGCCCATCCACCTCGGGAGCATCTGCTTGGGTACGCCCTAAATAAATGCCTTCTTCTCCTTGAAGAGGCTCATCAATCAGCACTGTCACCGTCTCATGAAGTAATCGAGCGTTGACTTGCGAAGCAACCTCCTGTTGCAGCGACATGAGCCGTTCGAACCGCTCTTTTTTTACGCTGTCAGGAATTTGGGCGGGAAATTTGGCTGCCCGGCTCCCCTCTTCCTGGGAATAAATAAACGCTCCCATCCGGTCAAACTGAGTTTCCCGGATAAAATCCATCAGTTCCCCAAATTCTTCTTCGGTTTCTCCAGGGTAGCCGACGATAAAGGCGGTCCGGATAGTTACACCTGGAATTTGTTTTCTAATTTTCTTCAAAAGTTCTTCAATTCCCTGCCGGGTTACCTGGTCCCGGGCCATGCTTTTGAGAATGCGGTCGTTAATATGCTGAAGAGGCAAATCCATGTATTTGCAAATCTGTGGATGTCTTGCCATGACTGATAATAATTCATCGGAAATATTGGAGGGATAAGTGTACAACAACCGCAGCCATTGAACGGGCGTCTCTTCACAAAGGTGATGAAGCAGCTCGGGCAATCGAATTTCTCCGTAGCGATCTCTTCCATATGATGAAGAATCCTGCGAAACCAAATTAATTTCTTTCACCTCCCGCCCGGTTAACTGTTTCACTTCTTCGACCACTGACTGGATGTCCCGGCTGCGATGAGGCCCCTTCATCTGGGGGATGACACAGAAAGTACAGCGATGCTCGCATCCCTCGGAGATTTTGACATAAGCAAAGTGTTGCGGAGTCAAAAGGAGTCGTGGTGTTATGTGATTATATAAATAGTTAGGAATGCCAACGCTGACTCCGCGCTTTCCGCCGAGGCCCCTTTTCACTGCTGTGACAATTTCTTCGCAGTCGCCCGTCCCTAAAAAATAGTCAACCTCTGGTAGTTCCTCTAAGAGTTCCTTTTGATACCTCTGAGCCAAGCAACCCGCAACAATCACCGCCTGAACTTTGCCTTCCTTTTTCAGAGCAATGGCCTGCAGGATCGTATCAACCGATTCCCTCTTGGCGTCCTCGATGAAACTGCACGTATTAATGACCAAGACATCGGAATCCTCTGTTCGTTTGGCCATCCCGTATCCGGCCTTCGCAAGCTGTCCGAGCATGACTTCTGAATCCACAAGAGTCCGCGGGCACCCTAGACTGATGATTCCGACTTTTAAACTTCTCTCTCTATTCATAG
>JAHFFC010000016.1 GCA_023248175.1 Candidatus Omnitrophota bacterium
TTAGTGGAGATGATTTGCCCTGTCGCTGAACGATATCGAGAGTCGAAGGAAAAAGAGTGGTCTGTGCTGACGTGGTTTGAAGTTTTTACGACGATTGCATTCCTCTATTTTGCTGGAGAGAGAATCGGCTTTGCTGTCTTAGAAACGGGACTGGGAGGAAGGTTAGATGCAACGAATGTGGTTCAACCCAAGGTGTGCGGTATTACCTCAATTAGCCACGACCATACCGCGATTCTAGGGTCGGATCTTGCAGAAATCGCTCGAGAAAAGGGAGGAATCATCAAGGAAGGGATTCCTGTTGTCTCTTCTCCTCAATTTCCCCAAGTGACCGAAGTACTAGCGAAAATCGCCCAAGAGAAGAACGCTCCCTTTTATCAGGTAGGGAAAGAGATTCGCCTAGAAGGTAAGATTCAACGCGATCGCCAGTGTCGAAAACAGTCATTTCAGGCGGTGGGCCGTTTGGGAAACTATCCGTTACTGACGATATCTCTTATGGGGGATTATCAAGTGAACAATGCTCTCACTGCGATTGGAATCATTGAGTGTCTCAGGGAGCAGGGGAGCCAGGTAGGGGAGAAAGCTATTGTAGAAGGATTGTCAGGTGCTCAATGGGCTGGACGTTTGCAGGTCTTAAAGGAACATCCTTTAGTGGTTGTAGACGGTGCCCAGAATAAGGCGAGCGCCGCCGCACTCGCGCAAGCGATTCCAGAATGGTTTTGGTATGATCATCTCCTTCTCATTATTGGGTTCTCCAAGGACAAAGATCAACAAGGAATCCTTTCGGAACTCTCTCGAATCGCTCACCGGATTATCGTTACCCGCGCCGATCATCCGCGCTCCACCTCAGTTGACCGTTTGGCAGAGATGGTGGATGCCAAGAAACTCGCTGGTAAATTCTCCCACGTGGACGAAGCCCTCCACAAAGCCCAGAAGATGGTCTCGACAAGTGACCTTATTCTAGTCACGGGATCGCTTTTCGTAGTCGGTGAGGCGATTCAGGCCATGCAAAAACCTTTCACCTCCGCACAGGAGAAGGCAAGGAAGCTGTTGGGGTTCTAATGACCCTCTCTCGACTTGTTCCCAATCGGCATTTTCCGTCTTACGCCTATATTCCCCTACGTTGGCCGCATCCGACGAGAGACTCCAAGGGACATAGTTATGGGGAGGGAGATGAAAAAGTAGAACCACTGGATCCCAAGAGTTGGCGTCAATGCCAGACCTATCTTTATGGCATTGATCTTTTTAATTACGGTTACTATTGGGAAGCACACGATGCTTGGGAATCGGTCTGGCTGGCGTGTGGCCGAAAAGGAGTAACGGGCGATTTTCTAAAAGGACTCATTAAACTTGCCGCGGCCGGAGTCAAAGCTAGAGAAGGAAGAACTCAGCGTGTCCAACAACAAGCCAAACGAGCGGAGGAGCTTTTCCGTCAGACCGCTGGCTCGGTCGGTTCTCAAAGAAGTCGTTATATGGGATTTTCATTAGCTCAGCTGATCGGTTTTGCCGGACGTCTTCGAGTCAGATCCGTTACTGCTAGTAACAAAGGTGATAACTCTGTAAAGATAGTTTTTCGATTTAAACTCCGCCCACTGCTATAATGCAATAGATTTCCCCGTGGTCTTGCCACGGGGTACCACACAAATCCCCTCTCCCCCCAGCGGGGGGAGAGGGCTAGGGTGAGGGGGATGAAAAGATACCCCGTGCTCTTGGCACGGGGAGCATTCATTAAGAAATCCTATGAAAACCTCTAGTTTAGAGGATACTATTGCTGCTATCTCTACTCCCCTTGGAGAGGGGGGGATTGGGATTGTCCGTGTCAGCGGTAAGCAGGCGATTGAAATCACTGATAGAATTTTTCGCAGCCACAGCGGGAAGAGACTAGAAAATGTCAAAAACTTTACGGTACATTATGGATGGATTGTGGAAGCCCCAAGCTCTAAGCTCCAAGCTCCATGCCCAAATGAAGTGATTGACGAGGTCCTCATCACTATCATGCGCGCTCCAAGAAGTTATACAACCGAGGATATGATCGAGATCAGCTGTCACGGCGGCATTCTGCCGATGCGGCGGATTTTGGATCTTCTGGTACAACAAAGAGCGCGGCTGGCAGAACCAGGAGAGTTTACCAAACGGGCTTTCTTAAATGGACGGATTGATCTTGTTCAAGCCGAGGCGGTTCTTGACATTATCCGATCGCAAACTGATTTAAGTTTGCGGGTGGCTATGAATCAGCTCGAGGGGCATCTCTCCAAAAAAGTTCGCCAGATTCGGGAAGAGTTGTTGGATATTTATGCTTATGTCGAGGCCTCTGTTGATTTCCCAGATGAAGACCTGGAAATTCTCTCCAGTATTGACATGCTCAATCGAGTGAAAAAGACCAAAGAGGCAATTCATCGTCTTTCAGCAACGGCCGAAAGGGGGCAAATTCTTCGAGATGGAATCGTTGGAGTTATCTGCGGTAAGCCGAATGTCGGGAAATCGAGTCTGCTCAATGCCCTTTTAGGACGCGAGCGGGCGATTGTCACACCCATTCCAGGCACCACGCGGGATATCATTGAAGAAGTGATGAACCTCGATGGAATCCCCATGCGATTAGTGGATACTGCTGGGATTCGAGAAAGTGAAGAGACCATCGAGAAAGAGGGAATCCGTCGAAGCCGAATTTATTTCGAGCGAGCTGATCTTTTGCTGACTGTAGTTGATAGCTCTGATCCTTTAACACAGGAAGATGAAAAAATTATAAAGGAAGTCGCCGGGCGTCGGGCGATTGTCGTGATCAACAAGAATGATCTTCCCCAGAAAGTTGAAAGA
Organism: Candidatus Omnitrophota bacterium; assembly: GCA_023248175.1. Classification (GTDB taxonomy): domain Bacteria; phylum Omnitrophota; class Gorgyraeia; order JACOVV01; family JACOVV01; genus JACOVV01. The sequence continues at coordinate 2,812 of JAHFFC010000016.1, forward strand.
GGGGAAATCAAGAAATTAACCGGCGATCTTCCGATGGTCTCCATTTCTGCCTCACAGGGGAATGGACTTGATGAATTAGTAGAAGTGATTTCAAGGTTAGTCTGGAAAGGAGAAGTGATTGCCTCCACTGAGGAACTAATAACGAATGTCCGTCACAGGGAAGCATTGATTCGTGCCGAGAAAGCGTTGGGACATTTAATTGAAACCATGGAGAAGAAGTTATCGGCAGAATTCATCTCGGTAGATATCCGCGATGCGCTGGATGCGATCGGTGAAGTCGTCGGAGAGACAACCACCGATGATTTGCTGGGTCGGATTTTTTCGAAGTTTTGCATCGGGAAATAAAAAAGATTAGTCACCCCCTTTACTAAAGGGGGGTGAGGGAGAAATTGAAGATGATGGAAATCAACCCTCACCCCGACCCTCTCCCTTAAAAAGGGAGAGGGGGATGAAAAGATACCCCGCAGCTTCAGCCGAAGGCTGATCTTCTGCCAGAGGCAGATCCGCCTCAGGCGGAGCCTCAGGTATGATGCTGCGGAGAGACTTCGTTATGCGTTTTTATTTAATCCGTCACGGCCAAAGCACCTGGAACAAGGAGAATCGAGTCCAAGGGCACTCCAATCCCCCTCTCTCAGAGAAGGGGAGAGGACAAATTGAGAAACTGATTCCTCGGCTGAAACGAGAGAAGATCGAAAAGATCATCGCAAGTCCTCTGATACGAGCATACGAATCGGCCCAAATGTTAGTGAAAGGTCTGGGGATTCCCTGCCACACCCAAAAAGGACTGATGGAGATTCATTTAGGAAGCTGGGAGGGGAAGACGCCGGATGAAGTCAACCGGCTCTACAATAACGGTTATCAGAAATGGCTCAAGGGTCCTTCCAAGATGAAAATTCCAAAGGCAGAAACCATTGTAGAATTTCGACAGCGGGCAGTGAAGGCGTTCACGGAAATTGTCGCTTCAGAGACAAAAGAGCGGGTAGTTCTAGTGACTCACGGAGGAATCTTGGCCGCCTTAATCTCCCACTGGCTCAATGCCGATTTCGATAAAATCCTCTTAAATATCTTCTTCGAGAACTCCAGTCTCACGATCGCTGAAGTCATCAACGGCCAAGTCTATCTGACCGACATCAACGACACCTGCCACCTGCACGACCCCTAAGGTGGTATCCTTAAAACTCCCCCTTTGAAAAAGGGGGATAAAGGGGGATTTAAGGGGGGTGTCCAAGTTGATGGGGAACTTCTGGGAATGCATTTAAAGACTTAACTTATTTAGTCCGATCCGCTATAATGGAGTACAGAATTGAACGCGTTCTGACTTTGTGGACTCCCGAAGAATCAGACAAGAACAAAATTCGATGGAGTGACACAAAGAAAATGGCTGTTATGAGAGGGGAGAAAATCACATGAATCAAGACCCGCACTATGCTTATGGCAGTCCTGCTTTGAAAGATCTGATCCTGGACGGGACGAAGATCGCTTGGCATATGGATCGTGTTCGTGCCTGGGAGAGGGGAGAACGGATTGCTCCTATTACCATTGATATGGCGTTGACCAGGGCTTGCAATTTTGGTTGTGAATATTGTTACGCGAAACTGCAAGAAAATGACCGAAAAACACTCACCAAAGAAGTCATGGATGCTTTCCTTGAGGATTGTGCCGAGATCGGCGTAAAAGCAATCAGCCTTGTTTCCGATGGAGAAAGCACTATTTCTCCTGTTTTTGTAGACACTGTTATTCGTGGCAGGGAGTTGGGAATTTGTATGGCTGTTGGAACGAATGGTTATGTTTTGAATCGTCGGAAACTAGAGTTAATCTTACCTCACCTGACCTACCTGCGAGTCAATATTTCCGCTGGTGAACCCAAGAGATATGCCGAGATTATGGGAGTCAAGGAAGAGTGGTTCTATCAGGTTTGCCAGAACATCCGGGACATGGTTGAAATCAAGAAAAGAGATAAATTATCCGTAACCATTGGAATGCAGATGGTTCTCATGCCGCAATATAGGGACCAAATTATCCCATTGGCGGAATTGGGGAAAGAGCTCCGGCCGGATTATTTAATCATCAAACATTGCAGTGATAACGAAGACGGTGCTTTGGGCGTTGATTATTCGGGTTATCAGGCGCTTTATGGGTTGCTCAAAGAAGCGGAAAGTTACTCTGACGATGAATATGTAGTCAAAGTGAAATGGTCCAAGATCACTCAGAATGGAACAAGGAGTTACCAACGTTGTTATGGGGCGCCCTTCATTCTTCAGATGTCAGGGACTGGTCTTGTCGCTCCGTGTGGTGGATTGTTCAACGAGCGTTATCAGAAATTCCACATTGGCAATATCACCGAAAAGCGGTTTAAGGATATCTGGAATTCAGATCAATATTGGGATGTCATGAATTACTTAGCTTCTCCAGAGTTTAACGCCCAGACAATGTGCGAAGCCCTTTGCCTGCAGCACAACGTCAATGAAGCTTTAGACGGGTACATGAAGGAAAGAATTCATCTTGAAACACCCCAGGGAGCTTCACCAGCTCATCTTAATTTCATCTAATGAACTCGGGCGTTTTACTCAATGGTTTTCTGTCGTTTGTCATCCTACTGGTGCTTCACCTATTGATCCGACGGTTCATCCGCGTCCAGAGAGAAATTTTACTCCTGTTCATGCTTTTCCTGTTGATTCCATTGCTGTATTTCACCATCCTGGCCATAAAGAGCGCTGAGCCATTGACAAATTTAACAGCGGTGGCGGCTGTTTATTTTTCGTTAGCGCTGGTCTATCTGCAGACTTATCCCGTTCTTACTGTCGAGATTCCATCTTTCAAAATTTTAAGGTTGGTCTATCGTCAAAAAGGGATCACTGAAACAGAGATCATAGCTTCTATGAAAGATGACAAGGAATTATTCGACGCCAAGGTCGAGGAATTGGAAAAAGACTCTCTTGTTAGACGATGCCAAGACGGCCGCTATGAACTCAGTGGGTCAGGCAGGACATTAGCGAATCTTTTTATTCTGTACCGATCCTTGCTGGGGACTCAATGGGGGCAGGGATGAAAAGAGTGCCGACTCTTTCAGTGGTTATGCCGTGCCTCAATGAGGAAGAGAATATCGAGGCGGCGATGAAATCCACATTAGCTGCCTTCGATCGTTATGGTATTGAAGGAAGATTGATTGTTGTCAATGACGGTAGTACCGACAAGACACGCGACATTGTCTGTCAGTTGATGACGCGGGACAGTCGCCTTACTCTTCTGGAGCATGACAAGCCGTGGGGAGTGGGAGCTTCCTTTTGGGATGGAGTGAAACAGTCCAAGGACGAATACGTGACGATATTTCCGGGAGACAACGAGAACAGTCCGGAAGAAACCCTGGCATACTTTGGTCTGACCGAGGATGTAGATATCATCATTCCTTTCATTCATAACAGCGAAATTCGAGCGCGGTGGCGCCGTATTATCTCTTCCTGCTACCGTTTTATCATTAACGTTTCTTTCGGAACAAGCCTCAATTATATGAACGGTACCGTCATCTATAGTACGGCTGTCCTGAAGGAAATTCAGCATTATTCGACAGGGTTCTTTTACCAAGCGGAAACGTTGATCCGGTTGATCCGCGCGGGGTATCTGTATGCCGAAGTCCCGCACTTCTTGCAGCGCCGCGGCTTTGGGCAGACCAAGGCGCTTTCCCTACGTTCTCTCTGGAACGTCACAAGAGGTTATTTCCGACTTATATGGGATATTCACGTTCTTCGTAAAATTGGCGGCGCCAACCTGAAGATTAACGAGACTTCAACGACCTACCGCCGGCAATACAAGAATCTAAATCAGATACCTATGAGCGCACGGACATGAATACTGTCTCGGATGCTCTTTTAATATTTTCGTTTTCCTGGATCGTGCTGGCGGTGGTTCTTCATATCCTTTCTTACCGTTTGATATGGAGAGGACGCGGTCCCCGTTCACCTCAGGGGTTTCTCGCCAGATTGATTTTAGGAATGAACTTATTCCTGCCGCCGGCTGTTCTGAAGATCGCCCGCAGTGAAGTAAGATCGGCGCAGGAAACGATTTTGATGCTGGTTTTTGTTTTTCTGGTAGTGAATAGTTTTCTCTACGCTTATTTCCATTTTTTTAACATGAGCGAGACAGCACGCCGGATTCGAATGCTCTTGCAACTCCAACTTAAGGGGGCACTTCAGGCGGAAGAGATAAAGGAAGAGTACTCTCCTGTCAGCATGGTGAGAGCTCGGTTGAATCGTCTCGTTGAAACGGGACAGATTATTAAGAAATCGGACGATCAATATTATATTGCCAGCTTCTTTCTCCTAAAGATCGCTTTTTTGATCGTGGTATGCCGCTCCTTATTAGGGTTTGAACAACGGAGGAGAGAGAATGTCTAAAGTGCTTATCACAGGGGGAGCTGGTTTTATCGGAAGTCATTTAGTGGAACGTTTAGTCCATGAAGAAGACGAAGTGGTAGTGATTGACAATTATTCAACCGGACGGCTTTCCAATATGGCGCCGTTTCAATCAAAAAAAAACTTCCTGTTTTACCAAAAAGACATTGGCGATTTTGATTCAATTAAAGAGTTGTTTTTAGGGGTTGAGGCGGTTTATCACATTGCCGGGCTTGCCGATATTGTTCCTTCAATTCAAAGACCGCTCGATTATTTCAGGTCAAATGTAGATGGAACCGTGAATGTGATGGAAGCGGCCCGCTTAGCGGGGGCCAAACGTATTGTCTATGCAGCGTCGTCCTCCTGCTATGGGATTCCAGATATTTTTCCTACTCCAGAAACAGCCCCTGTTCGTCCGCAATATCCCTATGCTTTGACTAAGTTTTTGGGAGAACAAATAGTACTGCACTGGGGACAAGTTTATAAAATGGGGGTGAACTCTCTTAGGTTCTTTAACGTTTACGGGCCAAGGGCCAGAACCAGCGGGACCTACGGCGCTGTCTTCGGCGTTTTCCTGGCACAAAAAATCCATGGTAAACCCTTTACCGTGGTCGGCGATGGCACTCAGACCAGAGATTTCACCTATGTCGCCGATGTGGTTGACGCGGTGATTACCGTGGCCAGAAGCCAGTTAAAGAATGAAATTTTCAACGTTGGTTCCGGTCGGGCGGTGAGTGTGAACCAAATCGCAGAGCTTTTGGAGGGAGAAAAGATCTTTGTGCCAAAACGCCCCGGAGAACCGGACTGCACTTTTGCCGATATCTCAAAAATCGAGAAACTGATCGGTTGGCGGCCCAAAGTCTCCATCGAAGAGGGGGTCAGCAGACTGCTCCAATATATGAATGATTGGAAAGAAGCTCCCGTGTGGACTCCCGAATCCATCGCGACAGCAACACGTGATTGGTTCCGTTATTTGGGATGAAATCTCCTCGGCACGTTATCCTTATCTGTGAAGACGGCTGGGAAGGAATCCGAAAGTTTGCCCTGCTTCTTTCGGAAAGGAAAATTCCTGTTTTGGTAATCATTAAAGGAAATCCGGGGCGCGAAGTAAGAGAAATGATTTCTCCAAAACCGGATATCCGAAATTATTTTTTTGAGCGGAATTTATACCGCGTTGTTCTTTATCCTCTGTTAGTATGGTTTTATTTGCGATACCGATGGGATATCTGCTGTATTACTAAGGAAAGAACTTACAAGGAATTAAGGATACTACAGAGACTCTTGGGATTTTCCCTTTATTACTTCCTGGAATCGGGAACTAACTCCCTGCTTCAAGACCGCTTTGGAAAGAAGATTTTTCTTCTCGATTATATCCAACATCTGAATTAATTGATGCTGATAGGTTAACCTGCCAACGGCTGTTTTGTATCCTTCTTCGGCAATGGCCGTTCTCTCACGCGGATGCGAAAGGTAATGATCTATTAACTGGAAAAGTTCTCCAGGTGAACGATACAAGACTAGATGTTGCCGGTCTTGTAACCCCAATACTTCAACCGTATCATCTTTTGGAGGGTTTGTTAAACAGAGAGTTCCGCAGGCCATGATCTCCAAAGAACGCATGGTCAGTGTTTCCCGCCGGATCGCGTAGCTAAAACCAATTTTTGAACGGCTATAGATATCAGAAATGTTTCGATAATCTGCCTGCCCGATATAACTATTGGGGTAACGCTCTCTTAATTCTTGAAGGTAAAACTTTCTCGGGACGCCGCCGTCTGTCCCGACAAAACCGATGTCTAAATCCCGTTCCAGGTCGAGCCGTTTGTGGATTTCAGGATCACAGCATCCCCCGGGAATCCATACAACATCAGCTCCCGCCCGTTTCAACGACTCCACTCCATCTTTCATGGGGCAAAAAACAAGATCGTACCGAATGGACAGGGGTTTAATTCTTTTTAAAGCGAGATGCGTATCGGAGACCCAATAAACAGCCGGTCTTAGGTGACTTGGCGGAGGGGAAGAGTAATCTCCATCGTCAATGCGAAAGTAAAGATCACAAGGGGTTGTCAGTTGCGCGAGTTGAGCGGGAGTCACTTGCAGGACTTCATGGCCCAGTTGGCAGAGAGCCCGCTCAAAATAAACGCCAATCGTATCCGGCCGGTAAAGATTGAAGATAACCGCGATCCGCATTAACCATTTTCCTTAAACCATGCGATGGTTCGTTTGAGCCCTTCATCCAGTTCTGTGGTTGCTTTGAATCCAAGAGTCTTTTCTGCTTTGCGGATATCCGGAACGCGGCGCTGGATATCTTCGTAGCTGTCGCCGTACACTTCGCGCTGGGAGACAAAGCGAACGGAGGAACTTGATTTTGAGAGTTGAGTCATTCGCTTAGCCAGTTCCAGCATGGATATTTCCCTGTTACTGCCGATGTTAAAAACTTCTCCTTCGGCCTTTTCTGTTTCCATGGCTTTGATGGTTCCTTCGACGGCGTCGTCAACATACGTGAAACAGCGGGTTTGGTTTCCATCTCCGATGATGGTGACAGGTTTGCCCTGCAGGATCTGCCCCAGAAAAATAGTGACCACCCTTCCTGTGTCGAGACGATCCATTCGGGGACCATAGACGTTGAAATAACGGACAATGGACATGCTCAACCCTAGTTTTTTATAAGCGAAACAGAAATGTTCCCCGATCGCTTTTGAAGTTGAATAACACCACCGGTCAATCGCGGTTGATCCAAGAACCCGGTCATCATTTTCCGAGTAAGGAATCTTCGCACTGCGTCCGTAGATTTCCGAGGTGGAGGCAAAGCAGACTTTTTTATTGTATTTGTGGGCGAGTTGGAGAACTAACTGGGTTCCATTGACGTTGACATTGAGGACGGCGTAAGGGTTGATCACGTAATGATGAACGCCGACCACCCCCGCCAAATGATACACCTGGTCGCACTGGCTGATGAGATTGTCAACGATCTCCCGATTGAGGATGGAATCCCGGACAAAGCGGAAACGGAGATTCTTAAAGTGGTGGAGGATTTTATCCTCGCCGCCGGAGGAGACGTCGTCCAAAACCACGACCTCATGCCCGCGCTCTAATAATTTGTCGACCAGGAAAGATCCCAAAAAACCCGCGCCCCCAGTGACTAGAATTTTCACGATGACTCCTTCCGAAAAACATACAGTTTCTGAGTACCGTAGTCTCCGACGTTTGGGAAAAGAGTAAAGAGTTTGTTGATTTCCGAATCAAAACAGGGTTCTTTATCTTTGCCGATGATGAAGGGTTGAAGCACGCGCGATCCGATGTAGTAGGTACTGCTGAAGTTGATATTCTCGACTAATTTCATCCATGGCTTAAGGGTGGGAAAGAGTTTTTCTTCGTCAAGATAGAGGTTATGCCACGGTTGCGGGATTTCGTTCAAGCCGAACTCTTTCCGGAGCCGGTTCATATTCCGCCACCCTTGCGCCGATGCTTCCGATAAGAGCAGAGTACCTTGTGGTTTCAACACCCGGATAAATTCCTGAAGCGCTTTTTGCTGGAGCTCCCAGCTCGGAAGATTGATGATGCATCGTTTTGAAACAACCTGATCGTAGTGGGATTTTTTTTCCTTGAGGCCAAGAACGTCTCCAATCCCGAACGAGACCCGTTTCTGGAACTGCCGCGGCGATTTTGCGAGCAGCTCTTTCGCGTCTTGAATCATTGACTCTGAATAATCCACTCCGCGGACAGAAATGGATGGGCGGGTTTTGGCAAATTCCAGCGTGGAGTAGCCGTTGGCGCATCCGACGTCGAGGAGGGGGCCGCGACGGGTCAAATATTTTCGAAGAACCTGATTCTCTAAATTAATCAGGAGCTGGTCCGGCATGGAGACGATCGCTTGTCCGTGAAAATTCTTGGAGCGCTCTTCGTAATATTCCTTGATCTTGCCGATTTGTTGAGCCGCTTCTTTCATCCCTTAAAATCTCCTTGTAATGTAAGCCAGTTGCCGCACGATATAATCCATCTTCTGCTTGGATAAATCCGGATAGAGGGGGAGAGATAGAACTTCGTTTGAAA
>JAHFFC010000017.1 GCA_023248175.1 Candidatus Omnitrophota bacterium
AGACGGTTCTTTGAAACTCGATGGGGACTTCCTTTGTTCCCAAACTGGATTTTTTACGGATTTGTCCCTTCAGCCATGTCGCCCATTTCAAATTCCACCCAATGGCGAGTAGGACAAGACGGAAGAGAATCATCTTCGGCGGAGTGAGATAGGGATTGGGGATTTGATGAAAACGGCCCCTGACGCAGATTGTATTCTTATCTTGAACGGTAATTTTAGTTTTGGAGTTGATCCACTGGGTGCTGATCATGGCTCCGCTGGGTAAAACTCCGGTCATTCCAGAGTCTTGGTATAGAAGTTTTTTCCCGGAGATAGAAAAAAGTTTTAAGACACCCCCCTTTTTATAATTACAGACTCCATAAAGGCTATCCTTCTTAAAAATTTGGATCCCCGCCTCGTCAAAGTAACGGTCAAAATCCCTCTCTTCGAAGGGAAGAAGGGGCAATGTTTGAGGACGAGGAGTAAAATCCAGATAGGCCTCCAGAAATTCAGGCAGTCGGCAGATAAAGTATCGGTCTTCCTGCAATTCCGGAGTCAAGATTTTTCCCTGGGCAATTCCTGAGAGAACTTTATCAAGGATAGAGAAAGCCGCCGAGATTTTCGGGGCGAGGATTTCAAAACCATGGGGATAAAAATGGACGGTTTGTCTGCTTCCGATATTACCGCCAAAGGAATCATCTGGATAGATAAAATAACTACAGAACTCGATTGCTTTTTGGGTTAAATCGAAAAGCTCAGAGTCTTCGTAGCCAGCTTTAAACAATTTTCCCAAGAAACTGACCATCGCCGACAAGTAACCAAGATCCGGGCCGTCGTATTCCAAAAACCAACCTTCCCGACTGGCGAAACTTTTCAGACGTTCAATTTTTCTTTTAACGGCATCGAGAATCCATTCCTCCTTGAGGAGTTGATAGATTTTATAAAGGGCCAGGATAGCCAGCGCGTGATGGTTTGATAAAATCCCTTCTTCTTCGTATTGCGAGAGAAAACGAGCAGAGAGTAGAGCCCCTTTCCGGAGCTTCTGGATGGACGGCTCGGGTATTTCGTTGGACAGAAGCTCATAACTGGATATCAGCGCAACCATTAAGAAAGCAGTTGGCCCAGCCCATCCCCGTTCATTGGGATAGAATTCATCGAAGGAGCCATCGCTGTGCTGAATTTTTAAGCAGTAATTCAACCCCGCGATAGTCCAATCGCGTATTCTGGAATTCCGGTAAAAAGGATTATCGGTAAGCGGCCGCGCATAAACCAATGCCAGCGTATGCGTCGAAAACTGGGCGAACGCCGAAGGAAAATCAATGGCCCGGTCATGCCAGAAAATCCGGTAAAAACAGCCGTAAGTGGGGGAGAACGGATTACGGTCCTGCTGGCTCAGAAGCCGGGGAATTTGGGCTAGCGCCTTTTGGCTGTAAATTTCTTTTAATTGAGCGTGATTTTTGCCATCGTCCATAGGCCTCTCCTTTTAATCTCTATATGTGGAGAGAATTGTGTCAGGAATTTTTTGAAGGAGCGTCCTGTCCAATGCTGAAGATGTCCCGGGGTATTTCCAAAATCAGAGAGATATTTCAGACGGGCCATATTCCCAATGCGCCAAAGAGGTTCCCACGGCACGGATAAAATGATATATTTCCTCGAAACCCTCACCATTTCCTGGAGGGCTCGCTTCGGTTCTTCCAAATGTTCCAAGATTTCAAGGCATAACACTGCATCCACGCTTTTATTTTTTAAAGGAGTTTGATAAATGGAAGCGGCTGCGAAACCGACGTCGTGGTTTTTCTTGGCAACTTGCAGAACCTCGGGGTAAAGATCCATTCCAAAAAGATTCCCCTTCAATTGGGCGCTCAGAAATCTGAGGATGTATCCTTCGCCGCATCCGATGTCTACAATATTACCCTGGAGCCCCGCGGCCATTTCAGAGAGGCCAGAGAAGAACTGAGACATCAGAAACCTCTCGACCGGATTCCTGGATTTGTATTTATTATAAATATTTCCACCGTGATATTCTCTCATGCGCTGGTTCTCTCATAGATATAGACGATGGGTGAAATGTACCCCATATTGGGAATGGGATCTCTCCAGAATGAAACCGGGATTAGAATACCGGGAAACCGCCGGGATTCAATTTTGTAATTAGATGGCATAAATTTTTTTGCTAATCGATAAGGATACTTACCCTGTAGAAGTCCCTGAATCACCGGGCCCTTTCCAGTGAGAGTATTAGATGAAGCGGTTTCAACAACAGGAATGTCGGTAAAAGAATCAAAGGTGAGTACTAAATATTTCCCCTCCGGGCCTACTTCTCGACGGTCAAAATAATAGACTGACTTTTCCTGCATGTCCTTAAAGGGGCTTATTCCTTTAGATTCTCTGGAATTAATCCCTGCATGAAGGATTTGGTAGTCTTTGAAGATATCTTCCGATGCGGCCCGGTTGATCTCAGAAAGGAATTCAATCGTTGATTCCTTGGGAACATTTTCATTGATCCATTGTGTCACCTGATAGCGTGTATCTTTTTTTACAAGCACCCAATCAGCGGACAGACAATACCAAAAGGAATAACAGAAGGCGGAAACGGCCATCACCCGTTTCCATTGTCTCCATTGTTTAGAGCCAAGGATCTGTTCTAATCCTACTCCAGCCAATAGGGCTATAAAAGGGATTAACAGAACACTTGCTTTCGCCGGCGCGTTATTGATGCCGTATTGAGTTAAGCTGATGATTAGCCAATAGGAGAGCAAGAAAAGACCTAACAGCCACCGTTGAAAGGGGCCGTTTTTCTTGTCAGAGAAATAAAACAAAGCCCCTGTCAAGGCGAGTAACGCGTAGGGGATTCCGATCCCATACGCCATCTGAATCAAGTAGTTGATCAAACCGAGGCCCCTGATGAGGAAATGAGGGTGCTCAATTTGTCCCATCGTGGCTGGGTCAACATGAATGAGATAGTAATTGAGCAAGTACCCATATCGTTTAAAGCTTTCGATCGGATGAATCAAAATAATCGGGTTACCCAAAATGGTTCCCATGATAAAATAACAGAGCGAAATCCTGATAAAAAGGCTTAATCGTTTTCTATCGGTAAACCGCAAGACGATGCCGAGAAGTAAAATAGCAATGAGGCCGTTTAATTTTGTGGAAAAACACAAACCAGCCGTAAAGGCCGCCAGTTTAATAAAACGGGTGTTAAATCCAGAATAGTGGAACTCAACGACAAAATAGAAAGAGAGCAATGTCAGAAAAATGACAAGGGGAGTAGGAATGGCAAAGTGGTTGGTGCCGGAGAAATCCATCGAAGTTGCCAGAACTAGAGCCGAATAAAGGCCGACACGGGGATGGTACATTCTCCTCCCGAGTTTATATAGGATGTAACAACTGAATACTCCCAGGAGGACGGAAAAGATCCGTGACCAGATAATAATTCCTGAAGCTAGTCCGGGATAGTCCAAAGCCATTTGAGTCCATGAGAGGCCGGCCGTCGCCGCGGCCAATTCCAGCGGATAACCAGAAAGTTTTAAAATGACGAGATAAGGAATTTGGAATGCAGCCAGAGCAATTGGGTAAGCCCCTGGGTTGAGAGAACTCGTCAGGGTTGGAGCCAGCGATCGCTCTCCAAGAATCCTGAGGGAAGTCGCGTAGACTTCATCCACATACCATCGGGAAGGGACCCCCATTTGGATTCCAAAGAGGGAAAGACCCAGGGAGATCAAGAGTATAATGACTAAGAGGGAATTTTCTATTCTTTTTTCCATCGCTGATTCTAGTATACCTAGAACACAGTAACACAATTTCCTCTGGAGAAACAAGGGTTTTGTATGTTAGAATACAGAGACTTTTAGAGAGAGGAATTTCCATGACTTGTGTGATTCGATTGTTAGAGGAAATACGGCGAACGGCCCATTACATCAAGAAAAAAGGCAAAACGATCGGTTTTGTCCCGACAATGGGCTATTTTCATGAGGGGCATCTTTCCTTATTTAGGCGGGCAAGAAAAGAGGCAGATGTTGTTATCGTGAGCCTTTATGTGAATCCGGCGCAATTCGCCCCGCAGGAGGATTTCAAGAAATATCCGCGTAACTTTAAAAGGGATTTGGAGCTTGCCCAAGGAGAGAAGGTTGATTATCTTTTCTGTCCGACGGACAAGGAGATGTATCCTCAGCCGTTTTCAACGTTTGTTTCTAATGAATCTCTTTCCTCCGTTCTTGAGGGGAAGAGCCGTCCGGCTCATTTTAGAGGGGTCTTGACGATTCTAGCAAAACTCTTTCATCTGATAGAACCCGACGTGGCTTACTTTGGACAGAAGGATTATCAGCAAGCGTTGATTATCCAAAAGATGATAAAGGAATTAAATTTTAATTTAAAGATCAAGGTGCTGCCGACGGTGAGAGAGAAGGATGGGTTGGCCATGAGCTCGCGCAACCTCTATCTGACACCGTCAGAACGAAACCGGGCGCGGACGTTATTTTCTGCTTTGCAACAGGGACGGGATATGGTATCCTCTGGGATTAGGAACTCGACGGAGATTTTCAAAAAAGTGAAGAGTTGTCTTCGGAGAACCCCCGGGATCAAACTCGATTATCTGGAAATGGTTGATCCTGAAACGTTAGAAAAGATAAAAGAAGTGCACAAGAGGGCATTGTTAGTGGGGGCGATTTGGGTTGGTAAAACGCGGCTCATCGACAATCTGTGGGTGTGATATGTATCGTTTCATGTGTAAATCAAAGATTCATTCAGCAACGGTGACTGAAGCGAACCTTCAATATAAGGGGAGTATTACCATTGATGAATCGCTGATGGAAAGCGCGGATTTGCTGTCATATGAAAAAGTCCAAATCGTTAATCTCAATAACGGCGCTCGTGTCGAAACGTATGTGATCTCTGGGAAGTGGGGGAGTGGAACAGTCTGTATGAACGGAGCTGCTGCTCGATGGGCCCAGCCGGGCGATAAAGTCATTATTATTTCTTACGCAATGATGGAAGAAACAACGGCACGAAAACATCGTCCAAAGGTGGTTTTTGTTGATCAGCGTAATGCCATCCAAAAGATTCAGTCGGAAATTCTTGCCTGAAAAACGGACCGTTGTCCAGATAGGCATCGTCGGCTGCGGGACGATTGGCGGTGAACTAGCCGGCTGGATCCATACTCATTTGAAGAATAAAGCCATGCTCGCGGCTCTTTACGATCTTAATCCCTCTCAGTCGAATCACCTCAAGAAATCTCTCTCTCTGACTTCTGTGCTTGTTGCTTCTCTGGAACAGCTTGTTGCGAAAAGTGATCTGGTGATTGAAGCGGCCAGCGTTGAGGCCGTTCCCCTTGTGGCCAAAAAGGTATTACAGGAGGGGAAAGATCTGCTTGTCATGAGTGTTGGGGGACTGCTGCAGAATCAAGGATTAGTCGCGTTGGCCCAAGAACATGGCTGTCGGATTTATATCCCCAGCGGCGCCATCGGAGGATTGGATGCTATTAAGGGAGCGGCTCTCTCCAAAATTGATACAGCCCTATTGACGACCCGTAAAGCTCCAGAGGCTCTGGCGGGCGCCCCTTACTGGGAAGAAAAGCAAAAAGAGTGGCAGTCCATCTCAGAAGAGACGGTTCTTTTTGAAGGGGAGGTGACAGAAGCGATTCACTTGTTTCCAAAAAATATCAATGTTTCAGCCACTTTACAATTGGCCGTTCCTGATGTTGACTGGAAAGTAAAAATGATCGCTGTTCCTGGGTTGCGCAGGAACATCCACGAGATTCAAATAGAGGGTGAATCCGGGAAAATGGTATTTCGAATGGAGAACATTCCCGCTCCCGGTAATCCTAAAACAAGCTACTTGGCGGTGTTGTCGGCGAAAGCTCTGCTTGAGGAAATGTTTTCAAGTGTTAGAATAGGTAGTTGAAGCAAAATTTTTTGATGAGAGGGGGTGAAAAAAGATGTCACAGAAAGTCGCCAAGGTAGGGATTAAGAAGGAGCAGGGATTCCTCTATTTTGTGGATAAGGATGGGGATATCTCTCGGGCAAAGATGGCACGCGGTGGGCAGAAGAAGAAAAAGAAAAAAAGATAAACTGCTTGTTTCATGATCATGAGCCTCTGTGTTCAATATTCAAAAAAACACAGAGGCTCTGTCTTAGTGTATAGCGTTCAGCGGACAGTAGGTTTTTCCTGAACGCTGTACGTTGTATGCTGAACGGTGTACGTTGAAATTATGAGTCTTGATTCCATCATCATTCGCGGCGCGCGAGAACATAATTTAAAAAATATTGACCTCGAACTCCCTCGGAACCACTTGATTGTGATTACAGGATTAAGCGGTTCGGGGAAGTCTTCCCTGGCTTTTGACACGCTCTACGCCGAAGGACAGCGTCGTTATGTCGAATCCTTGTCAGCCTACGCGCGTCAATTCCTGGAGCAGCTTCAAAAACCGGACGTTGAATCCATCGAGGGACTCTCACCGGCGATTGCGATTGAACAACGGAACGCGAGCGCGAACCCGCGTTCCACCGTTGCCACCACGACGGAGCTTTACGATTACCTGCGTCTTCTTTTCGCGCGGATTGGCGCACCTCACTGCTTTAAATGCGGACGGCTGATCAAGCAGCAGACTTCCCAGCAGATTATTCATTGGGTGAACTCATGGCCGGCTGGATCCACGCTGACGATTTTAGCGCCGCTGATTCGAGGACGAAAAGGAGAATACCGCGAACTTTTCGAACAGATTCGAAAGGACGGTTTTGTGCGGGTCCGTGTTGATGGCAATATCTGCGAGGTCTCCAAACATCCCGTGTTGGACAAGAAAAAAGCTCATTCGATCGAAGTCGTGATTGACCGGTTGGACCTAAAACCCGGTAACAAAGAAAGAATCTCAGACTCAATTGAGACCGCTCTGAAAGTTGGCAATGGCGTTGTCGTCGTGAACGACCAGGTTTTTAGCGAGAAACACGCCTGCCTTTCTTGCGGCATCAGCCTGGGGGAAATTTCTCCTCGATTGTTTTCCTTTAATAGTCCATATGGCGCCTGCCCTCAATGCGACGGACTTGGCAACCGCATGGAGATTGACCCCGAACGTTTAGTTCCCGATTCGAGCCGGACCATTGAAGGCGGGGCGATTGAGCCATGGCGCCGGGGAGGGATGAGAGTTGTTTTATATTATCGTCGTCTCTTGCGGCGATTGGCGGCCAAAGTGGGGTTCAATCTGGACATCCCTTTTAGCGACCTGCCGGAGAAAGTTCGCCGGCTGATCCTGTTAGGTTCGGAAGATTCATGGGAAACCGAATTTGAAGGAGTTATCCCAAATCTTCATCGGCGTTTTAGGGAGACAGAGAGCGACTACGTCAAACAAGAGATCTCTAAGTACATGAGTGTATTGCCATGCCCTGCCTGCGGCGGGACACGACTAAGGCCGGAGGCGTTGGCAGTTAAAGTCGGTGAAAAACCAATTCATGAAGTGACTGCCTTGTCAATCGAGGCCGCCTCTCAATTTTTTGAAACGTTTTCACCCAACGAATACCAGCAGAAAATTGCCTATCAAATCCTTAAAGAGATTCGTCAGAGGCTTAAATTTTTAATGGATGTGGGATTGGATTATTTGACTTTAGACCGGGTCACGGCGACGCTGTCTGGCGGGGAGGCACAACGGATTCGATTGGCGACGCAGATTGGGGCAGGATTGGTGGGTGTTCTTTATATTCTAGATGAACCGAGCATTGGTCTGCACCAAAAAGACAACGCGAAACTGCTGGCGACGTTGAAAGCCTTGCGGGATCTCGGAAATACTCTGGTTGTCGTGGAACATGACGAAGCAACAATTCGGAATGCCGATTTTATCGTGGATTTGGGCCCTGGGGCGGGAAAGCATGGGGGTGAGATTATTGCCAGTGGTTCCATAGAAATGATTTTATCGGCAAAAAACTCGTTAACCGGGAAATACCTTCGTGGCGAACTTTCAGTTCCTCTTCCCGAAAAACGACGTCACTTTCAGAGAAATCGTTTCTTAGTGATTCAAAAAGCGGCAGAGCACAACTTAAAGGAAATCGATGTAAAAATTCCGCTGGGACTCTTTGTTTGCGTGACGGGTGTTTCCGGCTCTGGGAAAAGTACGCTGGTTCATGAAATCCTTTATCGGGCTCTGGCGAGGGAGCTGTATCAGTCAAAGGAAAAACCGGGCAGGCATCAAAAAATTCTCGGACTGGAACTATTAGACAAGGTGATCGTCATTGACCAGTCGCCGATCGGCCGCACCCCGCGCTCGAATCCGGCTACTTACACGGGAACTTTTAGCCCGATTCGGGATCTTTTTTGTCAGCTTCCAGAGTCTAAAATTAGAGGGTATCGTCCGGGACGCTTTAGTTTTAATGTCAAAGGAGGACGCTGTGAGGCTTGTCAGGGAGACGGAATTAAAAAAATAGAGATGCATTTTCTGCCGGATGTTTATGTTCCTTGTGAAATCTGCAAGGGGAAACGTTTTAACGAACAGACGCTCCAGATTATTTATAAAGGGAAGACGATTGCCGATGTTTTGAACATGACGGTTGAAGAGGCGCTGGATTTGTTTAAAAATATTCCGCACATCAAAGAGAAATTGGAAATTCTCTCGAGAGTAGGACTGGGATATTTGGAATTGGGGCAGTCTGCCACGACTCTATCGGGGGGAGAGGCCCAGAGAATTAAACTGGCATCCGAACTTTCCAAGCGTGCCACTGGTAAGACAGTATATCTATTGGATGAACCGACGACGGGGCTGCATTTTGCCGACATCGAAAAACTCCTTCAGGTTCTTCACGAGCTCGTTGAAGGGGGCAATACCGTATTAGTGATCGAGCATAATCTGGATGTCATCAAAACGGCCGACCACATCATTGATTTGGGGCCCGAAGGGGGAGACAGAGGTGGTACAATAGTGGCGGAAGGGACGCCGGAACAAGTGGCGGAGAATCCCCGTTCTTACACAGGGCAGTATTTGAAGGTGGTTTTCGAAAAACGATGAAAAAATTATTCATCCTATTAGTCCTTGCCAGTTTTACGTCTTACACTTACGCGGCCCCTGGTCGTGATGAAGAACTTTTCTTTCTCGGGACAAAAGCGTTTGAGGATAAGTTTTATTCTTTAGCGGATGAAAAATTGGATCAGCTGATCCGATGGTATCCCCACAGCCCCCGCCTTGCGGAAGCCCATTTGCTGCGAGGACAGGTGGCGTTGCACTTCGGCTTATTTAGTAAAGCATTGAATGAATTGGAAGGAGTTTGGAAGGAGCTAGCCTCCAACGATTTTGTGGCCGATGGGTTGTACTGGACGGGGGAAGTTTATCTCAAAGCGAAAAATTTCAAACAGGCAAAAGTATTTTACCATCGGGTCATGAATGAATATCCCCAGCATACTTTGACTCGTTTTGCCCTATTCGGCATCGCTAACGCGGCGCAGTTGGATGCCAGTTGGGAGGAGGCGCTCAAAACCTACGAGCAGTTTCTGACACGTTTTCCTAAAGGGGATCTTTATGTGGACGCCCAAATTGGAACTGCCGAGGGTTTGTATCGCTTGAAACGTTATGAAGAATCGTCGGGCGTTCTTTCTGAATTACTCGTTTCCGGGACAGCGACAGATTCCCAAAGAGGCAAAATCCTTTTTCTGCTCGGACAGATTCTCTATGCCCAGAAAGAATACGAAAAAGTTATTTCTTTATTAGAACCTAGAATTGCCGAGGCCAAATCCCAGGAATGGATCCTGCCGGCGCATTATCCTCTGGCATGGGCTTATCTTCAATCGCAGGATTACCAGAAAGCCGTAGATTCCTTCAGACAGTTCACCGAACTTACGGAAAAGAATTCATTCATGGAAGGGGCTATCTTCGGCACGGGATTAGCCCTGGCTAAATTCGGGGAATATCCAGAGGCAATAGAGCGATTCTCTCTGCTGATCGAGAAATACCCACAGAGTGAATGGGACGACGACGCCCTATTCTGGAAAGCCGATTGTTTTTATGAACAAGGGAAGTTTAAATCGTCCATCGATTTTTACTCGATGTTGATTCGTCAGTTTCCATCTTCTTCTTTATTAGAGGATGCCTACTATAATTTAGGGTCGGCTTATGCCCGATCCGACTCCATACCGGAAGCCATTGGAACTTTCCAACAGCTGGCTGAGCGAGCAAAAGATCCGCTGTTGAAAGTGAGCAGTCTGTGCCGAATAGGAGACCTCTACTTGGATCAGGAGGAATTTAAACAGGCATCGGATGTTTTTGACGTTGTGTTGAAAGAGTATCCTGAGAGCCCTTACGCTGAATACGCTCAGTATCAACTGGGAATTGCTCTTGCCCGAAATGGAGAGAACGAAGCCGCCCAGCTCGCTTTTGAGAGTTTGGTGACTCATTTTCCACAGAGCCGCTACAGGGACAAAAGTTTATTTCAGCTGGGCTGGATTGCTGCCCAGAAGGGAGATTATGAGAAAGCATTGAGGGAATTTCAATCCCTATCCGAGACAACGTCTCAATCAGAGTTAAAGAAAGAAGCCCAGTTTCAAATGGGAACGATCAAAGCCAATCAGGAAAAGTATGAAGATGCCATTCAGATATTTCAAAATTTTCGTAAGGAAAATCCGGGAAGTGAAATAGCCCTGAAGGGGCAGTATCAGACAGCATGGGCTCTTTATCACCTTGGAAAGGAAAAGAAAGCAGTGGAAGAGTTCAAAGATTTGCTGCATCGCTATCCAAAGTCAGATTTAGCGGCAGACGTTCAATTTTGGTTCGGGGAGTATTATTCTGAACAGGGGAAGTATGATCTGGCGAGGGAAAATTTCAAAGGAGTCAGAGACTCTTTTCCGAAACACGAATTGGCGGACGACGCGCTTTATCGGATCGCTTGGACCTACCAGAGCGAACAAAATCTTGAAAAAGCACTCGAAGGATTTTCGGAGTTGATTCAAGGATATCCCAAGAGCGATCTCGTTCCAGAAACTTTACTGCGAATGGGGGACCTTTATTTTAAAATGGGCAAGAAAGAAACCGCGGTTGAGAAATATCAGACGGCGGTCATTCGTTTTAAAAACCACAGTTTTGGAAAACTAGCGGCGCTGCGGTTGGGGGAGATCTACACCGATCAGAAAGAATGGCAGGAGGCGATT
>JAHFFC010000018.1:0-4485 GCA_023248175.1 Candidatus Omnitrophota bacterium
TGCCAAGAGCACGGGGCATCTTTTCATCCACCTCACCCTAGCCCTCTCCCCCCGCTGGGGGGGAGAGGGGATTTGTGTGGTACCCAGTGGCAAGACCACGGGGAATCTATTGCATTATAACTCACCTTAGCCATAACTTTTACTTCAAGGGAATTGCTGGTACTCGTTTGAGTGTCTGCTTGACAGGGTCTACCAAAATACCGACTGACTCTAAAGCAATCACTCCTAAAATTGGCTCAGTATTATTAGGTCCGAAGATCACACGACCCGAAGTCAACTCTCCCATAAATTCAATTTCGGCTAACCCGAAATCGTACTCCACTGTCTCTCCATTCGCTAGTTCATAGTTCATTTTTCCCCTACGGCTGATGCCAGCAGATTCTAAAGCTCTTGTCGGAGCCAGACAATCTGTCGCTCCTGTATCTATTAGAAAATCTGCCTGATACTTCCTTTTTGCCTTCTGGTGAGTTTTTAAGGTTACTGTAACATGAATGAGTCCCATCCCGCCTATCTCCTTTTAAAAGTTATTATAGCATATCTTGGCTCTTTCTTTCTCATCTAAAGTTCCGTCATCGGTCAACTTGGGGAACTTCTGACTGGAATTCCTTCCCTTGCCAGATATGTTTTTACCCCCCTAATCGTCAGCTCTTTGTAATGAAACAGTGATGCCGCTAAGGCGGCGTCGGCTTTGCCAATGGTAAATGCCTCCAGGAAATGCTCCAATCTCCCTGCACCACCAGAAGCAATCACTGGAATTGAGACTGCCTGCGATACGGCGGCCGTTAATTCTAGATCATAGCCACTCTTGGTTCCGTCCTGATTCATACTGGTTAACAAAATCTCTCCAGCCCCAAGCTCCTGAGCTTGTTTGGCCCATTGGATTGCATTCTTACCAGTAGGGTTGCGTCCACCGTGACTGTAGACCTCCCACCGGATTTTGGATTTTGGATTTTGGATTTCGGATTTTTGTCTTTTTTCTGTCCGCTGTCTTTTAGCGTCAATCGCCACCACGATACACTGACTTCCAAACCTCTCTGCCCCTTGTTTAATCAAGGTCGGATTCTTCAATGCCGCTGTATTGATTGAGACTTTATCAGCTCCTGCTTTGAGCAGTTGGCGGATGTCTGCTACATTTCGTATGCCTCCTCCAACCGTCAACGGCATAAACACCTGTTCCGCTGTTTGTTGAACCACCCTTAACAGAATCGGCCGTTTCTGGTAAGAAGCAGTGATATCCAGAAAAACCAATTCATCGGCCCCCGCACGATTGTAAGCCTTCGCAATCTCAACAGGATCCCCTGCATCGCGCAGAAAAACAAACCGAACCCCCTTGACAACCCGACCCGCATCCACATCCAGACAAGGGATGATCCTTTTAGTAAGCACAGTCAATAGCCTCTTTCAAGGAAAATTTTTTCTCGTATAAAGCCTTCCCGACAATTGATCCTTGCAGATTGGGATATCTCTCTGCCAAGCTGTTCAATTGCCTCAAATCCGCCAGCGAAGAAACCCCTCCCGATGCAATAACCTCCATTTTGACCTTCTTGAGAACCTTTTCCATTAAATCCAGATTGGGTCCCGCTAACATTCCATCTTTATTGACATCCGTGACCACTGCTAATTCAACCCCTAGTGATTCTAAACCTGTCACAAAATCCAAGACGGCAATCTCAGTGGCTTTTGTCCAACCATCTGTGACTACTTTTTCATTTTGAACATCCACGGCTACAGCAATCCTCTTTCCAAACTCTTTGATGATGTTCTTTAGGAATTTTGGATCCTGCGCCGCCCTGGTCCCCAGAATAATCCTACTGGCTCCTTGAGCTAATCCTTCTTGAATTCCTTCCCGGGTCCTGATTCCCCCTCCCATTTCAATGGCACAACTGACCACTTTGCTGATTTCTCCAATCAATTTGAGATTTTTATACTCTCCTGTCATCGCACCATCTAAGTCAACCAGATGTAACCACTCTGCCCCTTGGCGCTGCCATTCCCTTGCAACGGAGATTGGATCCTCTGAATAGACAACCCCTCCTGAGAAATCACCTCTTCTTAAACGAACCACCTTGCCCTCTTGTAAGTCAATCGCTGGAAGAATGATAATCATGGAATGCCCCCAAAATTCCAAGCACCAAATAACAAATCACAAACAAGCACGAAATTCCAAACTTTTGGAATTTGGACCATTGGAATTTGTTTGTGATTTGTAATTTGTTATTTGTGATTTATCAGTTCTCATACTCCACAAAATTCTTCAAAAGCCGCAGCCCAACTTTCTGGCTCTTCTCAGGGTGAAACTGTGTGGCGAAAACGTTCTCCTTCCAAATCATCGAGGTAAATTCAGTTCCATATTCGGTCGTTGCCGCTATAATATTAGACTCCTTCGGTTCCACATAATACGAATGGACAAAATAAAAATACGATCCATCCGGGATGCCTTTCAGCAGTGGGCATTTTTCCTTCGACCTTCCACCTTCGACCTTCCACCTAATTTGGTTCCATCCTATATGGGGAATCTTTAAAGACAGCTTGGAGCTTTCGGCTTGGAGCTTGGAGGAGAAACGGATAACTTTTCCTTTGAAGATACCGAGACCTTTGTAATTTTCTCCTTCCTCGCTCTCTTCAAAGAGTAGCTGAAGTCCAAGACAGATGCCAAGAAATGGCCGACCCGATTGAAGGTAGTCTCGCAAGGGTTCCAACAATTTACGTCTTTTAAGTTCTCGCATTGCGTCGCCAAAAGCACCGACGCCGGGGACGACACATTTAGAGGCTTTGCGGAGAGTAGTAGGACTACTCGTTAGACGAATTTGTCCACCTACTTGCTCGAGCGCTTTGGCAACACTGCGCAAATTTCCCATGCCGTAGTCAATGAGAGTGATGGTATTAGACATCTTTGCAAGTTACGTCATACTGGCGAGATTATCTTTAATTCTTTAAAATAATCACGATAAAAACCACGATCTCGAGTGAGTAGACGATCTGCCTGTAACAGAGCATGAGCACCGATCCAGAAATCAGGCAAAATTCTTTGGTTTTTTGTTCTTGTGCCATTAGTAGTTGCTCGATATTTCTTCCAAAACTCTCCTGCTTTCCATAGTGTCTTTCTCTGAGAAATTTCTAATTGAATTCCTGCTATCAATAACGCATCCTGCATCATTTTTTCATTCTTGAAAGCAGATGCCAATTCTGCATAAACTACTTCGCTGATTACCAAAGCTCCTTCTGCTAAACAAGACTTCAACATTTCAAGAGATGCTTTCCCAAATTGTGGATCTGGCGAGACCACATCTAATAGAACGTTGGTATCTACGGAGGTGATCATTTTACTTTTCCACGCAATTTTTCAATCAGACGATCACTCTGTTGAGGTGAATGCAAGATACCGTAAATGTTATCAATAGGATGTTGGTTTGTCATTTTTTCAAGAATAACATGATTGCCCTTAGGGACGAATTTAACTTCCACACCAGGAGAAAGCCCAAACTGCTGACGAATCCCCTTAGGTACTGTAACCTGTCCTTTTGTCGTTATCCGCATTGATAATTCCCTCCCTTGAAGTCTTACTCTTCTAGTAAGAAGTATACCATTGTTGGTAATACCTTTCAAGGGTTTCCTATTTTCACCCTCTACTCCAACGCCCCCTTGGTTGAAGGAACTCCCTTAATTCGTGGGTTTCGCTCAATTGCCAACATCAACACCTTTGCTGTCGCTTTGAAAATAGACTCGTTAACGTGATGCAAATTATCCGTTCCATAGAGCACATTGATGTGGAGAGTGATACCTGCATGTTGAGTCAATGCCTTGTAAAATTCCTTGGTCAAACTGATCTCAAAATCCCTTTCCCGCGGGCGGGGAGCCGTTGCATTAAAAACGAGAATCGGCCGCCCGCTAATGTCAATGGCCGCATTGCAGAGAGTATCGTCCATCGGCAGTTGAATCGAAGCGTACCGACGTATGCCAACCCGCTCTCCTAATGCTTTCTTGATTGCCTGCCCAAGACAGATTCCGACATCCTCGATAGTGTGGTGTTCATCTATTTCGAGATCCCCCTTAGCTTTGATATCCATATCAATGAGGCTGTGCTTAGCCAGAAGATCCAGCATGTGATCGAAAAATCCAACACCGGTGGAAACTTTTGCCACTCCTTGTCCATCAAGATTCACTTTGACGGTGATGTCGGTCTCGCTGGTTTTTCGCTTAATTTCGGCGGTTCGATCTGTCATTATTTCTCCTTCTCCTTGAACCGAATCTGAATCGATTCAAAGTGTTTATTGAGCCCTTCTACTTTGGTCAATTCCTCAATCGGGCTTTTGACACGCTCAAGGGCCCTGCGTGAGAGATGAACAATGTGGCTTCTCCTCAGGAAATTCTCGACGCCAAGCCCTGAAAAGAAACGGGCCGATCCGCCGGTAGGGAGAACGTGGCTTGGCCCTGCCATGTAATCTCCCACAGCCACGGGACTAAACGGTCCCACAAAGATCGCGC
>JAHFFC010000018.1:4495-8241 GCA_023248175.1 Candidatus Omnitrophota bacterium
TTCACCATCACATGGAGATGCTCCGGCGCAATCTGGTTGGCAATTTTAAATGCCTCCTGAATGTCGTTGACCAGAACACAATAACCTTTTGACGGCCCTTGGTCCCTAGCGATCTTCGCCAGCTTCTTCGAGGTCGTCAACAGAATGGCAAGTCCATTGGCATGCTCCGCCTGCGCATGCAGATCGGCCAACACCATCTCAGGATTGCTGAATTGATTCGCGATGACAACCACTTCACTCGGTCCCGCCAATAGATCAATGTTGCAATAACCAAAGAGCTGTCGTTTGGCCTCTGTTACATAAGGATTCCCAGGACCCGCAATTGCGTCCACTCTTGGGATAGTCTTTGTTCCAAGAGCCATGGCAGCGATTGCGTGAGCTCCACCAACCTTGTAAATTTCGTCCACTTTTAGCAGGCTTGCCACCACTAGAATATAAGGATTCACCCGCTTGCCGACATTAGGAGGAGTAGCCAAAAGAATTTTCTTGACCCCTGCTACCTTTGCGGGAATCACGGTCATATAGACAGTCGAGACCAGTGGATGAGTCCCCGCTGGAACATAGACCCCTACCCGCTCTAAGGGCTGATAAATCTCTTGAATAGTCGTGCCATCTAGGCGGATCAGACGCCGCTTCGTCTGCTTCATCTGGTGACGATGAAACTGGGTTACTTCATCAATCGCTTGTTTTAAGGCGGCCAAAAACGAAGCAGGAACATCATTAAACGCCTCGCTGATTTCTGCTTCTGAGACACGAAATTGTTTGGGATTGAGCTTGACACCATCAAACTTTCTGCCGTAGCGTAAAACCGCGGTATCACCATTATGACGGACATTTTCCAGAATCGTCCGGACCGCCGCTTCCACGCGCCGATTAGGCATTGGCACACGACGTGTCAATTGCTCCAATTTTCGGTTGCTAGAACGAATGAGTTTCATTGTTTTTTAAATCGGGTGATTTCCTCTTTTAACGCCGCTATGGCCTTTTCTATACACTCCGGCTTCTTTCCTCCCGCTTGAGCCAAATCCTTTTTGCCGCCGCCGCTACCACCGATCCAATCAGCCAATAGTTTAATCAATTGGGAGGCGTCCCAGCCTTCCTTCACTAAATCATGCGTGACGCCAATGACCAGTGACAGTTTTCCTTCTTTAACCGACCACAATACAGCAATCCCCCGTTTGAACTTTACTTTGATCTGGTCCCAAAGAGAACGAAGTATCCCCGGATCTGCTTCTTCGACCGCACGAGCCACTAAATGAACGGATCCGATGGCTTCGGCTCTCTTAATCCATGCTTCAACAAAATCGCCATCTGCTGATTTATTCCAATTCTGCTGGAGCCGTTCTACTTGTTTCATCTTCTGCAGTAATCTCTGTAATGATTCTGCGACTTTGTCGGGTGAAGTCTTCAACAATGCAGCGATCTGGCGCAATGCTATCTCGTTTTCTTTAGCGTGCTGATATGCCTTCTCTCCCGTGATCGCTTCAATACGACGAACCCCGCTGGCGACAGCGCTCTCTGAGACAATTTGGAGAAAACCAATATCACCCGTAGCCCTGCAATGAGTCCCACCGCAAAATTCCTGGCTGAAACCGGGAATTTCAACAACCCTCACTACATCCCCATATTTCTCCCCGAAAAAGCAGATGGCCCCCCGTCGTTTCGCTTCTTCCTGCGGAAGCTGATGAACCTGCAAAGGGATATTTTTTAGGATCTCATCGTTCACAATTTTTTCCGCTTTCTCCAGAGCTTCCTGCGGGACCTTTCCGACATGCGTAAAATCAAACCTCAGACGGTCTTCAGCTACCAGCGATCCTGACTGCTCTACCTGATGCCCAAGAACCTGGCGAAGGGCCGCTTGAAGCAGGTGTGTCGCCGTGTGATTACGCATAATAGAATTCCGCCGGGCACTGTCAATGGCCGCGGAAACTTCGTCTCCTACTTTCAGATTTCCTTTCAGGGGCGTTACCAGATGAACAATGGCGTCGTCAACTCTTTTTGTGTCATAAACACGGTATTCGCATTCTTCTTTTTTCAAATGTCCCGTGTCTCCAATTTGTCCTCCCTGCTCTCCATAAAAGGGGCTCTGATCCAAAATGACCGCATTCTCGATGATTGCCAGAATTTTTCCTTTAGCTTGATGAGTCTCATAGCCCAGAAACTTACTCTTGAGATTAAGAGAACAAATCTTTTGAGCGAATGTTTCAGCAAAAACCGTCGTTCCCATCTGACTTCCAGTGCGGGATATTCGTCGTTGCTCTTCTAAACGGTCATTGAACTCGTTCATGTCAACTTTAAAACCCTTTTCTCGCAGGTGATCGGTCGTTAGTTCCACAGGAAATCCGAACGTGTCAAAAAGCCGAAAAGCGATATTTCCAGGCAGAATGGTTTCATTTT
This sequence comes from Candidatus Omnitrophota bacterium, assembly GCA_023248175.1. GTDB lineage: Bacteria > Omnitrophota > Gorgyraeia > JACOVV01 > JACOVV01 > JACOVV01. Next base: position 6,893 of record JAHFFC010000018.1, read on the forward strand.
TCTTTTTCAATTTGGCAATTTCCTCATTTAGAATCCGCATTCCCTCATCAAGGGTTCTGTTAAAACGATCTTCTTCCGTTTGGATCACTTCTTTCATTAAAGATTCCCTGTTCTTTAAATCCGGATACGGCTCTCGCATTACCCCAATCACCGCCGGCACTAGCCGGTGAAGAAAGATATCTTCGCTTCCTGCCTGTCGCGCCAACCTCGAAGCCCGTCGGATCAACATTCGTTGCACGTATCCTCTTCCCTCGTTAGAGGGAAGTATCCCATCGCCAATTAGAAAGACCGTCGCGCGAATATGATCAGCAATGGTTCGGATCACCGAATTATTTTTCACCTTTGGGCCTAAATGTCTTTCGATCTCTGTAATAATAGGAGTAAAAAGATCCGTTTCAAAATTGCTCCTGACCCCTTGCATAACGCTAGCCAAACGCTCCAGTCCCATTCCGGTATCAATATTTTTTCTTGGAAGCGGTTCCAGAACTCCTTCATCTTTGCGGTTGTATTGCGTAAAAACCAAATTCCATACCTCAATGAAACGACCACAATCACAATCTACACCACAACTGGTTTTACCACATCCAATCTCTTCTCCCCAATCGTAAAAAATTTCAGAACAGGGACCACAGGGACCATTGGGTCCTTCCTGAGGTGCATTACTTGGCCAAAAGTTACTCTTTTCCCCCATCTTAGCAATCTTGTCCACAGGCACTCCAATTTTTTTCTCCCAAATAGAAAAGGCAATCCGATCCTCCTTATAAACAGAAACAGCCAGTCTCTCTTTAGCAATATTGAGTTCTTTAGTTAAAAACTCCCATGCCCAGGCAATCGCTTCCTCTTTGAAATAATCCCCAAATGAAAAATTTCCCAGCATCTCAAAGAACGTCTGATGAGCAGGAGTCCTGCCGACATTTTCCAAGTCGCCGGTGCGTAGACACTTCTGACAGCTCGCCGCCCGCTTAAGATCCCTTTTGATCCCCATGAAATTTTCTTTAAACTGACCCATGCCAGCGCTAGTGAACAGCACCGTGGGATCATCTTCCGGCACCAATGAAGCGCTGGAGACAATTTTGTGGTCTCTTCCTTTAAAAAAGTTCAAAAACCTTATCCGCAATTCGTTTGTTCTCACGAGAGTTATTTGATTGTAATCCATTGACTGGAAAGGTGTCAAATGAAGCAGACGGGGACCGGCAATTCCCCATCAGATGATTAGAGAGGGAGGGGTTGAGAAATAGATACAAAGAGAAAGAGATTTCTGTAGCTTTGGTGGCGAAGGCAGTCATGATGGGATCGGTTCTTGGGGTGGAAAGCCTTTAGGGAGTTGGAGATGTCAGTCCGAAACGTGT
>JAHFFC010000018.1:8285-10879 GCA_023248175.1 Candidatus Omnitrophota bacterium
AGAAAACACCTTTGCAAATTCTTCCTCCTTTAAAATTTTAATACCCAGTTTTTCCGCCTTTTCCAGTTTCGAGCCCGGGCTCTCCCCTACCACTAGATAATTTGTTTTACGGCTAACCGTATCCGAAACATGACCCCCAAGGGCTTCGATCTTTTCTGCCGCCTGGGGGCGAGTCCAACGGGAAAGCGTCCCGGTCAGAACAAAAGTTTTGCCTGCCAGAGAACCTGAGGTTCTCTTTCGCTCTTCATGGAAATGAACCCCTGATCTTCGCAGTTTTTCAAGAACTGGTTTTGTGTGCAAATCCTTAAAAAAACAGACGATGCTTTCTGCGATCGTTGGACCGATTCCAGGAACTGCTTCTACCTGCTCAAGATTTGCTTGCGCGATATCATCTAACGAATGAAACTCTTCCGCTAACACAAGAGCCGCATGAGCGCCGACATGACGAATTCCTAATCCAAAAATAAGACGAGAGAGTGGTTTCGTCTTACTTTCTTGAATTGCCCTCATTAAATTCTGCGCTGATTTCTCTCCCATCCGCTCCAGTGCGGATACTTTTTCTATACTGAGAGAGTACATATCTCCATAATCCTTCACCAGTTTTGAGTCCACTAATTGACTCACCAACGCCTCTCCAAGCCCTTCTATATCCATGGCATCCCTTTGAGCAAAATGGCAAATCCTCTCTTTGACTTGAGCGGGGCAAAAATGGTTACTGCATCGAACTGCTACTTCTTCGGGTTCTCGGATAACCTTAGAACCACACTCAGGGCACTTTTCAGGCAGATGGAATTTCTTTTCATGTCCGGTCCGTTTCTCCTTGATCACTGAGATCACTTGAGGAATAATCTCTCCTGCTTTCTCAATCACTACCCAGTCGCCGATGCGAACGTCCAGGCGTTCGATTTCATCCTGATTATGCAGACTGGCACGGCTCACCGTTGTCCCTGCAAGGAAAACAGGTTCGAGATTGGCCACCGGTGTTAACGTTCCTGTCCGTCCAACCTGAATGACAATTTCTTTGAGTCGTGTCGTGGCTCGCTCCGCCTCAAATTTATACGCCACCGCCCAACGGGGACTTTTGGAGGTCACTCCCAATCGCTCCTGCTGGTCAAAACGGTTCACCTTCAACACCATGCCGTCAGTGTCGTACTCCAATGTTTTGCGCTTTTTCTCCCAGCTCTGGCAATAAACGAGAGCTTCCTCGATATTTTTCACGTTCTTGAAGTGCGGATTAATCCTGAGGCCGAATTCTTTCAATATCCGGAGCATTTCTCCTTGAGTTTTTGCCTTAAATCCCTCGTAGTAACCAACGCCCCAAATCCAGACATCAAGATGCCTCTGGGCGACAATGCTGGAGTCCTGCAATTTCAAAGAACCCGCCGTGGCGTTCCGGGGGTTTGCAAAAAGAAGTTCCTCTTCTTTCTGGCGGGAACGATTGAGTTCTTCAAACCTTTTGTGCGGCATGTAAACTTCTCCGCGGACCTCCAACACCTTCGGCGCTTTATCGGGATTCCGCAAAACCAGTGGAATACTCCGGAGAGTTTTCAGGTTAGGGGTAATATCATCTCCCTGCTCTCCATCTCCTCGAGTAACGCCACGGACCAGATGTCCCTTTTCGTAAAGGAGCGAAACACTTACTCCATCAATTTTTAACTCGACAACATACTCAATCTTCTCCCCCGGTAATTGTTTTTGGACTCGCTCGTTGAAAGCGCACACTTCGTCGGCATTATAGGTATTATTCAAACTCATCATCGGAATACGATGCTTGACGACTGGGAAAATCTTGGTGATTGTTCCGGCAACGCGCTGGGTAGGCGAATCGGGAGTTACTAACTCAGGATGAGCTTTCTCTAGTTCGATCAACTTCTGCATCAAGCGATCATACTCCCGATCCGAAATCTCAGGAGCGTTCTCAACATAGTAGAGATAATCGTGGCGGTGAATTTGTTCGCGGAGACGTTCGATTTGATCTCTGATCCGTTGCATTACTTCATCCCCTCTAATAGTTTCACAATCTGTTCCGGTGCTGGAAGCTGACCTTTTAATTCCTTTGGTAGAATTGAAACAATTCGATAGCAGGCTATACCAATAGGCTTGTTCGACTCTCTCAGTGCATATTCTACGATGGTTTTGTCCTTAGATTTACAGAGAATAATACCGATGGAAGGGTTTTCGTCCTTCATCCGTACCCGATCATCCAACGCGGCTAGGTAGAATTGCATCTTACCAACATACTCAGGGATGAATTTACAAATCTTAAGTTCAATCGCTACTAAACACTTCAACGTACGGTGGTAAAGTAACAAGTCAATAAAATACTCCTCATCATTGATTTCAAGGCGGTATTGACTACCAAGGAAAGTAAACATGCCTCCCATTTCACGAAGAAATTTTTCAATCTTTGCAATAACGGCATGTTCTAGTTCCCTCTCACTATGTTCTTCTCCCAATTCTAGGAAATCAAACGTATATAGAGGTAATACCCTAAATTCAGCCAACCCACCGCTCATGGTGAGCTTGTCGAACCATGAGCGATCACGTAACCGCCCATCCTTCGACAAGCTCAGGATGAGCGGAAGGTAACATTC
>JAHFFC010000019.1:0-2324 GCA_023248175.1 Candidatus Omnitrophota bacterium
TTTAGCCATTCTCTCAGTTGGAGCGGTTACTGTTCCAATCTACGCTACTAATCCAGCGGCTCAAGTCAATATCCTCCTGGGGGATTCGCAATCTAAAGGAGTTGTTGTCTCGAATCAAGAACAATCTGGAAAGATCAATGAATCAACCGTTGTGATTCTCACGTTCGAAGAATTAACTCAAAAAGGAAAAACAGAGCTTCCCAAACGTAAAGAAGAAATCCGCGCTATTTCTGATTCGCTTACCTGTGAATCACTGGCAACTCTGATTTATACTTCAGGAACAACAGGAGAACCCAAGGGTGTCATGCTGACTCATGGCAACTTCCTTTCTAATTGCACAGCGACGGCTCAGGCCATTCCCATCTGCGATGATGACCTCTATCTTTCATTTTTGCCTCTCTCGCATGTTTTTGAACGGATGGCGGGGTACTATTTGATGCTTCATCAAGGAGCCACGATCGCCTATGCTGAAACGATGGAGACTGTTCCAGAGAATATGATGGAGGTTCGTCCCACCGTGATGTGCGGCGTGCCGAGGTTCATTGAGAAACTGCATGGCAAGATCATGGAGACGGTGCAGAATAGTCATGGATTAAAACGAAAAATCGCCGAATGGGCGTTTACTCTAGCGAAGCAAGAAGCAGGAATCGGGAAGTTCGAATTGAATTTAGCTGATTTACTAGTCTTCCACAAACTCAAATCCAAACTCGGCGGGCGCCTGCGATTTTTCGTTTCAGGTGGGGCTCCGCTTGCCAAAGAGATCGCCGGGTTTTTTTATGGCGTGGGCATTCTGATTTTAGAAGGATACGGATTAACCGAAACCTCCCCCGTAATTTCTTGTAACCGCTTAGACAAATTTCGATTTGGCAGTGTGGGGCAGGTCATTGCTGGTGTCGAGGTTAAAATAGCAGAAGATGGAGAGATTTTGACACGGGGTCCTCATGTCATGAAGGGCTATTTTGGAAAAGAAGAAGCCACTAAAGAGGTCTTAACGACTGATGGTTGGTTTCATACAGGAGATATCGGTGAATTCGACAGGGATGGATTCTTAAAAATTACCGACCGCAAAAAAGATTTGCTGATTACCTCTGGTGGCAAAAAAGTCGCTCCCCAAAAGATCGAAAACCTCCTCAAACAGAGTGAATATATCCTAGATGCTATGGTCCATGGCGATGGCAAGAGATACCTAACTGCTCTTTTGGTCCCAGAGGTTCAGAAAATAGAACGGTACGCCAATCAGCAGGGAATCACTTGGAATTCCATCCAAGAATTGCTTGTCTATCCCGTCATCCAGCAGCTGATCCGTGAGACAGTTGACCAGCAGTCCAAGGATCTTGCACCCTATGAACGAATCAAGTATTTTGTATTATTAGACAAACCCCTCTCTCAGGAAGCAGGGGAGTTGACCCCCACGCTGAAGATTCGGCGAAAGATCGTGACAGAGAAATATCGGGGTCTGTTGGAGAAGTTATATGAAATGCAGTGAAGACTATTTCTATACGATTGATGGATTGAGGCTTTATTATCAGCACTGCGTCCTTAATGCTCCCAAAATACTTTTGATCATTATTCACGGGCTTGGAGAACATTCGCACCGCTATCAAAACTTGATGGATGCCATGGTTCCCAGGCGGATGGGGGTCGCCGCCTTTGATCTCAGAGGACATGGCCGTTCGGAAGGGAGACGGGGGCATATTCGATCTTTCCACGAATACCTACAGGATGTGCACCAGTTTATCCAACTCTGTAAAGTTCTTCATCCGGAACCGTGTAAGTTTTTTCTGGTAGGCCACAGCCTCGGCGGGCTGATTGCCCTGGCTTATTGTCTTGAGAGAACGGAATTCTTAAGTGGAGTTGTTGTCTCAGGCCCAGCCATTGGAGTGAGACTGCAAGTTCCCAACTATAAGAAAATCCTCGCCTCAGCGCTTTCTACGTTTCTCCCTTCGATCCGATTTCAGAACGAGGTTCATCCCCATTTTCTTTCCCGAGATCCGCTTGTGATTGAAAGTTACCTTTCTGATCCTTTAGTCCATCACGAAGCAACCGCCCGTTTTTACACGGAAACTATCAAGGCGATGGCTGAAGTCCGAAGGAACATTCCAGCTCTTCGCCTGCCGGTTCTCTTCCTGCAGGGAGAGAGCGATCGCATTGTTGACCCGAGAGCCACCGAACAGGCATTTCGAAGTATCCAGTTTAAAGATAAAACGCTTCTAACTTACCCTAACAGTTTGCATGAGGTCTTCAATGATCTTGACAAGGAGCGCGTCTTTGAAGACTTTTATCATTGGATTCAGAAGCACCAGAAATTCCCCAAGTTGCCTGAT
>JAHFFC010000019.1:2334-10857 GCA_023248175.1 Candidatus Omnitrophota bacterium
TCAAATCCCCCCTGACCCCCCTTTTCTTCCGCCTCAGCCTGAGGCTGATCAGCTTTTGGCTGAAGAGGGGCGGATTCGCCTTTGGCGAAAAAGGGGGGTGTAAGATATTTTCAGTTGTTGGGGAACTTCTGCAGAAGCACGTCTAAACTTGCGTCCAAAACAAATCCATGCTACAATCACTCCATGTCTGCCGATTGCGTCTTTTGTAAAATTACCCTGCATCAAATTCCGGCTAAAATTGTTTGGGAGAATGCTCAAGTCGTCGCGTTTCAGGATATTAATCCGCAGGCGCCGGTCCATATGGTGTTGGTTCCAAAAACTCATATTGCGCGAATCATTGATCTGACCGAATCGAATGCTTTTGTTGTTAAAGATCTTATTTTTGCTGCCAATGAATTAGCCAAAACTCTTAAAATTGCCGACGGGGGATACCGTTTAGTGATCAACTGCAACTCCGCTGGTGGACAGACAGTGTATCATCTTCATCTGCATTTATTGGGCGGCCGGCAGATGCACTGGCCTCCGGGATGAATGCCAACAGTCTTTATGCACGCGCAGTTATTTCAGACGCAATGGGGCTGGGGGGCGGTTCTTTGTACCCCCAAAGGGTTAAAGGAAGTTTTTCTCCCAAAACCGTTCAAGGCAGAAATGTTTCAAGAACTGCCCAAAGCCGTCGCTGTATTAGAAAACGAATCTCATCCGGCAGTCTTACAGCTCATTGAATATTTTTCGGGAAAACGTTTCCAATTTAATCTGGAGTTTGACTTGGATGGATTCACTCAGTTCCGAAAGAATGTCTATGAAAAGACGATCCAGATTCCATACGGACGGACAAGATCCTATTCTGAACTTGCCAAAGCCGTAGGATTGCCTCAAGGAGCCCGAGCCGTTGCCAGGGCTCTTTCACAGAACCCCATTCCAATTGTGATTCCCTGTCATCGGGTGATCCAAAAAGATGGAAAATTAGGGGGATTCTCCGGTGGAGTGACGTGGAAGTCAGCTTTACTGGATTTTGAGAGGAGGCATTTAGAAAATGGCGGAAGAAACAGCGAAACCAGCACCGAGCCAGCCGAATGCGGCGCCAGCTAAACCAGCGGTGAAGGAAGTAAAGGCCGGCGAAGAAAAAGCCGACGGTCGGAGAAAAAATCACCCCGACAACTGCGTCAAGTGCAACAAACGGTTGAGCAAAAAACAGTGGTATTACCGAAACGGTCAATTCTACTGTAGTAAAACCTGTTGGAAAGCAACTGATGTCAAGAAAGCCGCTTGAAAATAATTGCCAGCGCCGTTCCTCAGTATGAAAAACGCCCCCAGCAGGAAGAAATGGCAAGGGGGGTTGAAAAAGCTCTCGAAGCAGGGCGGACTCTTCTGGTTGAAGCCGGAACAGGGACAGGTAAAAGTTTTGCCTATCTGGTTCCTGCTCTTTTTTACGCCATTAAGAACAAGAAAAAAGTCATCGTTTCAACTCATACCATTCATTTGCAGGAACAGCTTCTCCATAAAGATCTCCCCATTCTTAGGAAATGCCTTCCTTTTTCTTTCCGCGCTGTTTTGGTCAAAGGGCGGGGCAATTATGTCTCTCTTCGGAGACTGGAAAAAGCCAAACGTCAGGCAGAGGATCTTTTTGAAAGAGCGAACGATTTTCTCGAATTAGACCGGCTTCAGAAATGGACCATCGCCAGTGAAGAAGGTTCTCTGCAGGAAATCACCCCCCAGCCGCATCCTTCTCTTTGGGAACAGGTTCGTTCCGATACCGACAACTGCATGGGAAGAAAATGTCCCACATACACCCGTTGTTTTTACTACTCAGCCCGGCGCCAGATGGACGAAGCGGATCTGATCATTGTCAATCATGCTCTTTTTTTCTCTAACATTGCGTTGAAGGGATCTGATTACGCGATTCTCCCGTCCGCGGACTGCGTGATCTTCGATGAGGCTCACGCCATTGAGGAAGTCGCTACCGAACATCTTGGTTTCTCCCTTTCTAAATCTCACATCCGTTATCTTCTAACGCGGCTTTATCATCCTCAGAAAAAGAAAGGAGTCCTGGCAGTTCACAAGAAAAATCATCCGTTGATTCACTCGGTGGAACAGGGGCTCAAGGAGAATGAACGTCTCTTTTCGAAAATCCATGAGAAATTAAGGCAGGTATGGGGGCCCGCCTCTACGGGTACCCATCGAATTCACCAACCCAATTTGGTAGATAATCCCCTTCATGAAACGTTGATGGAAATTTATCACGGCTTGGATGAAATGAGAGGAATGGTGGAGACGCAGGAGGAAGAACTTGAGCTCAGTTCCTGGATGAAAAAGATCGGTTCTATGCAATGCAAGCTCGACAGTTTTTTCGAACAGAACACAGAAGGGCATGTCTATTGGATAGAAGCCAATCCCCGCGACCCTGAAAGGACTCAGCTGTGCGCCGCCCCAGTGGAGGTGGGGGCGCTCTTAAGACAGCATCTTTTCGAGAGGAACCCAAGAATTATTTTAACGAGCGCCACCCTTGCCCCAGGAGGGGATTTTTCGTATCTGCGGACCCGTCTGGGAATTGATGATGCCGACGAACTCGTCCTCGATTCTCCTTTTGATTTCCAAAACCAGATGACCCTTCATATCCCTTACCCCATGCCAAACCCTGATAATACCCAGAGATACTTTCAAAGCCTGGTTCATCAAATTCGTCAATACCTTCAGAAAACAGGGGGGAGGGCTTTTGTTCTTTTTACCAATTACGGCTTAATGAATCAGGTCTATGAGACTCTCTTACCGTGGCTGGTAGAAAACGGATTAACTTTTTTTAAGCAAGGAGACGAGATGCCCCGCCACAAAATGGTGGAGGCGTTTAAAAAATCCCCCAACGCCGTTCTATTTGGAACGGACAGTTTCTGGAGCGGAGTCGATGTCCGGGGAGAAGCGCTCAGCAACGTGATCATTACCAAACTTCCATTTGCTGTCCCGGATCATCCCATTGTCGAAGCGCGGTCTGAAAAAATCAAGGCAAGAGGAGGAGATCCCTTCCTCGAATACTATCTTCCCCAAGCGGTCATGAAATTCAAACAGGGGTTTGGAAGATTGATTCGAACAAAACTAGACAAGGGGATTGTTGTCGTTTTGGATTCTCGCATTTTAACCCGGGGATACGGAAAAAACTTCCTAGAAGCTCTGCCGGAGTGTAGAATAGTGAATGACTAATGCTAGTTCGAGGCAACGCAATGCGACATAACCAACCACAACTCACTGGATTTTGTTTTGGTATCCTGACTCTCTGTTTTTTTACTCCCTGTTTTGCCCAGCAAGATAACCCAGTGGAGAAAAAGCAAACTCTCACTCAACCAGCCCACGAGCCAATTCAACTTCCGATTCAGCTCCCCATTCTTCAACTGAACGAAGACCGCTACATTCTTAAGGGAACGATTATCCTTCAATTTGCTCCTGGAAAAGTCATTGAGAAAGAGGGAGTTCTCGACATTCAGGATCCTGCGCTAAAAGAGGCGTGTGGGGAATTGGGGATCACTAATCTGGTACTGGCTCCTTACCAGATTAAAACGAAGGATCAAACCATTACTCTGCCGAATGTCTATCGCCTTTCAATTCCCGTTGAGAGCGACGTTGTCCAACTCTGCCAATCGCTCGCGCCAATAGAGGGGATTCAAGCGGCAAAACCGATCTACGTCAATTTAAACCCTAAAAAGGTCAGCAAAAATAAAGAGCAAAATCAGCAAGGTCCAACGCCCCCTTCGCAAATTCTTTCAAACTTTCCCGATTTTGAATTATGGGATTTTAATCCAGCATCGGAAAAAGACTTTACAAAAGTTTTTGCTTCCATTTCCCTTAAATCCGCGGCGCTCGGGAAATGGATGATTGTATCCGATGACACTAAAAATAAAGAAGGAGTTTTAATCCAAACCGAATCCAAAGGCGAGCCCGAACAGACACATTTCGCTTTACTCGTTCCTTATGAAGACCACGAAGTTAAAATGAAAGTCCGCATGAAAGCTCGCAAAGAAGGGAATTATCAGACAGGCGGGATTTTCTATCGGATGAAGGATTTCAATAATTACTATCAAATTGAGCTCGATTTTAAGAACAAAAAAGTCCTTTTCACCCGGATGCTCAAGGGGGTCAAAGAACCGCTCATGATGGCGGATGTCCCTCTGGAGATAGGGAAGTGGTACATGGTTGAAGTTGTCAACACAGGGGCTTGGTGTCTGACGTTCATTGACGGTGTCCCTTATATCAATCAAACCGACAACAATCTCTGGCATGGGAAAGTCGGTCTCTGGACCAGAGCCGATGACAGCTTAGTATTCGACGATTACTCCGTTGAAGCCATTAAACATTAGGAAACAAAGAGGGATGCAATGAATCCCAATCAAACCGATTATAAGTCAACTCTGAACCTTCCCACGACTTCGTTTCCGATGAAGGCAAACCTTCCCCAGAGGGAGCCGCAGGTTTTGGAAAAATGGGCTAAGGAGGACCTCTACGGCCAGATCCGTAAAAAGTCGCTGGGGAAACCAAAATTCATCCTTCACGATGGCCCCCCCTACGCTAACGGCGATATTCATATCGGTCACGCCCTCAATAAAATCCTCAAAGACATCATCGTTCGCTACAAGACGATGCGGGGATTTGACGCCCCCTACGTTCCCGGATGGGACTGCCACGGTCTCCCTGTAGAACACCAGTTGTTTAAAGAGTTGAAAATGACCAAACGGGACATCGCGCAAGTTGAATTCCGGAAGAAAGCTGAAAGCTACGCGATGAAGTACGTCAGTATTCAACGCGACCAGTTCAAACGTTTGGGGATCGAGGGGGATTGGGTCCATCCGTACTTGACGTTGTCTCATCGTTTTGAGGCTGAGATTATTCGGGGGTTCGGTAAGTTAGTCGAGGGGGGCTATATCTATAAAGGAAGGAAACCGGTCAACTGGTGCGCCGAATGCGAAACTGCCCTCGCTGAAGCAGAGGTGGAGTATGAAGAGTATCAATCTCATTCCATTTATGTGAAATTTCCGCTCCGCTCTTCCTCGGAGATAAAGAAGGGAAAAAGCATCGCGTGGGACCGGGTTTCGATTCTGGTCTGGACGACCACCCCCTGGACGCTCATTTCAAACGTTGCTGTCGCGGTTCATCCCGATCTTGAATACGGCTTGGTCTCTACCAGCGAGGGATTTTTTATCCTGGCGGCGAAGTTATTGGAAGCACTTAAAACAAAATTCAATTGGACTGACTGCAAGGTGGAACTGATTCTTCCGGGAAGCCAACTGGAAGGATGGATTTGCCGCCATCCATTCTTCGAGAGAACTTCTCAGGTGATCCTTGGAGAATTCGTCTCCAGTGAAGAAGGAACCGGATGCGTGCATATTGCTCCGGGGCATGGGCAAGAGGACTTTGATGTCAGCCAAAAGTATGATCTTCCAATGATCATGCCGGTGACGCCTGAGGGACGCTTTGACGCCACTTCGGAAAAGTTTCAAGGAATGACGATTCCCGATGCCAGCAAAGCGGTTTTGGAGGAACTCCGCGATCAAGAAACGCTCGTCCGCGCCGAAACGATCTCTCACTCCTATCCCCACTGCTGGCGGTGCAAGAAGCCGACGATTTTTCGCGCTACCGAACAGTGGTTTATGAAGGTAGACCATCAGCAATTGCGGGAGAAAACCTTAGAGGCGATCAAGGAAATCCAGTGGGTACCGCCGATCGGAGAAAATCGAATCTCCACAATGATTTCCCAACGTCCCGATTGGTGTTTATCGCGACAGCGATACTGGGGAGTCCCCATTCCCGTTTTCTATTGTCAGACCTGCCAGACAACTTTACTTCATCCCGATGCGATCGAATCCTTTGCTCAATGGGTAGAGAGGGAGGGGGCGGATGCCTGGTTCACGCTCCAACCCGAGCAGATTATTCCTGCTCATCTTCAATGTTCCGACTGCGGCAAGAGAAATTTCCGGAAAGAAAACGATATCCTGGATGTCTGGTTTGACTCCGGCATTAGCCACCAGGCGGTGTTAAGAACCCGCGAGGATCTTTGTTACCCCGCGAATCTTTATCTGGAAGGCTCTGATCAACACCGAGGGTGGTTTCAGACTTCGTTATTAACTGCGATGGGAGTCGAGGGAAAACCTCCTTTTAAAGAAGTCCTGACCCACGGTTTCGTCGTTGATGGGGAAGGATACAAGATGTCGAAGTCTCGCGGGAATGTCATTTCACCGCAAGAAGTCATTGAACAAATGGGGGCCGATGTTCTGCGCCTGTGGGTTGCTTCCTGCGACTACCGTGATGATGTCCGCATTTCCAATGAAATTTTGCAAAGGACCCAGGAGTCCTATCGAAAAATCCGGAACACCTTCAAATATCTGTTGTCGAATTTGTATGATTTCCAGCCGGATAAAAACCGACTCCCCTATGAGAAGTTGACAGAGATTGATCAATGGATACTCTCGCGGACTCAGCGTCTGATCGAGCAGACAACACAAGCTTTTGAGGGATACGAGTTCTACCAAGTGACTCATCTGATCTATGATTTTTGCGTGACCGAGCTTTCTTCTTTTTATCTGGACATTTTGAAAGATCGGATGTATACTTGTCCCTCAAATTCGGTAGAGAGACGATCTGGTCAAACCGTGTTTTTTGAGATCCTGTCTGTGTTGACTCGGCTCCTTGCTCCGATGCTTCCGTTTACTTCGGAAGAGGTCTGGCAGTTGGCGGTCTCAAAGAGTATTCACTTGGAACCGTGGCCTCAGCCAAAGAGGGAATGGATTCAGGAAGATTTGGAAGCTCGCTGGCAGGAACTCCAAACAGTGAGAGCCGTCGTGCTGAAGGCATTGGAAGAAAAGCGAATCGCCAAAGTCATCGGGGGATCGCTGGAAGCAAAGGTGAGCCTGCGGATTAAAGAAGGGAGTCGCTTGCAATTATTAAAGGAATATGAGAACCAACTGCCGACGCTCTTCATTGTGTCGCAAGTGGAGTTAGCGGCAAATGGGATCGGGGAGGATATCGCTGTCGAAGTAGAAAAAGCAGAAGGGGTCAAATGCCAGCGATGTTGGCAATACAGTCCGGTGGTGGGGCTCAGCGCCGAACATCCCACTCTGTGTCAGAGGTGTATTGAGGTATTAAAAAACAGGTCATTCTGATCCCCCGCAGCTTCGTTCTGCGAAGCTGAACGGCGGGGGAGGAGAATCTCGTTTTTCCATGAGGCCATGTTATGAGCGATAAAGAATTGGCTAAGTATAAACAGCTTCTCATCGAGCGCCGTGCACAGATCCTTTCTGGGATTAAGCATATCACCGACGACAATCTGAAAAAAACACTGCGGGACTCGTCGGGAGACATCTCCGGCTATACCTACCATATGGCTGATATGGCCAGCGATGCTTACAACCAGGAACTCTCTCTGAATCTGGCGAGTAGTGAGCGAGAGATTGTCCTTTCCATCGAAGAGGCACTCAAGCGCGTTGAGGAAAAAGCGTTTGGTGATTGCCTTGTCTGCGGAAAACCGATTGCCAAACAGCGCTTAGAGGCGATCCCCTACGCAAAGAACTGCATCGAATGTCAGAAAAAACAGGAAGAGCACGGCCGACCGCGCTGAAACTTTTTGCCTTCGCGCTCATTCTCCTCGCGGATCAATTCCTCAAGGGGTGGGTCATCGGCCAATTCCAATTGGGCCAATCCCGACCCCTCATTCTCAACATTGTTCATCTGACGTTAGTCCATAATACCGGGACGGCTTTTGGGCTATTTCAGGATAAGAATTTTTTCTTCGTGATCCTCTCCGTAGTAGTCATTGCCGGTCTTGCTGTCCTATCATTAAAAGAAGGAAAGAAATCAGATTCTGTCTTTTCCTGGGTTCCATTGGTCCTTCTTCTAGGAGGAGCCGTTGGCAACCTGATCGACCGGCTCCGGTTCGGTTACGTTATTGATTTTATTGACTTCCGCTTCTGGCCCGTCTTCAATATCGCCGATTCCTGCATCACCGTGGGGATTGTCTGGCTTCTGTTTTATCCCTTGACAAAGAAAACTCTACAGAAGTTAACTTCTATTTAACCTCTCTGGTAACTATTCACCGCGGAGGAAGCAGTTAGCCTGTTAGCGGATTGGTCGGGGTTTTATTTAACCCGTAAACTCGCAAATATGCTATAATAAAAAAGATTTCCATTGTAAATTTTTAGGCGGAAATAACGAACGATTGTTTTGCGGGGTGTGGCTCAACTTGGCTAGAGCGCCTGGTTTGGGACCAGGAAGTTCTGAGTTCAAATCTCAGCACCCCGATAATTCCAGAAGGCAGTAGGCCCCCGTAGCTCAGATGGATAGAGCACTTGCCTTCTAAGCAAGTTGCCGGCCGTTCGAATCGGCCCGGGGGCAGAAATACATGGACTCTTCCGGAAATCGTGTGGGTAGTCACCCCCCTTTAGTAAAGGGGGGTGAGGGGGGATTTTAAGGGCATGCTTGATTACAACAAGAGGTTGAAGGAAAAGTAAAAGACAGCCGAAGAGATGAATTCATGAGAAATATTGGATT
>JAHFFC010000020.1 GCA_023248175.1 Candidatus Omnitrophota bacterium
CCGGAAAACCGGGTCCCTTTTCCGATGGAAATCGCCTCCTGCCGTCCCTATTTAGTTTCTCAAATTGAACAGATCAAGCCACGAATTATTTGCGCTTTGGGCAAAACCGCCGCGTGGGCTCTCCTCAACACCGCGATTCCTATTTCTCAACTGCGTGGAAGATGGTTTGAATGCCAGGGGATTCCAATGATGCCGACATTTCACCCCGCCTACCTTTTAAGGAACCCACAAGACAAACGACTTGTCTGGGAGGACATGAAAAAGATCCGGCAGGCTTTGGATGAGTAGGGACACATTGCAATGTGCTTCTACGATGTTTGCACAAGTTGTTTTGGATCTCCCGTTAGTCACCCCCTTCCATTATAAAGTTCCTGAATTTCTTCAAACAGAATTGCAAGTAGGCCAATGGGTGGAGGTACCGTTTAATAACCGGTTTTGTAAAGGAGTGGTAGTTGGAGTGCAAAAGGAAGCTCCTTCCTTTACCGGCGAGATTAAAGGGATTAAACGGATTGTTTATCCTGATTGGTATTTACCAGAGGATCTTTTAAGGTTAACCCAATGGATTGCTCAGTATTATTGCTGTTCCTGGGGAGAAGCATTAGCGGCGGCGGTCCCCTCGAAAATCTTAAAACAACGAAGGGGCGATGGGAAAACGCGAGGTGCGAGGTACGAGGTGCTAGGTAAAGATACGAACCCAGCACCGAATCAATTTTTTGATCTGACTCTTAACCAGAAGGCGAGCCTTGAAAGGATTATATCAGCGCTGGAACAGTCGAAAACGGAAGTTTTTCTGCTGCATGGGGTGACAGCAAGCGGGAAAACTGAAATTTATCTTCGGGCAATCGAACACGTTTTATCGTTGGGGAAATCGGCGATTTTCCTTCTCCCGGAGATTGCCTTGACTCCGCAACTGATCGAATTGTTTCGCGCCAGGTTTCATGAAAAAATAGCGGTTTCTCACAGCGGCCTTTCTGATGCGCAAAGAAAAGAAGAATGGCGGAGGATTTATCAAGGGAGTGCGGCTGTCGTCATTGGGGCAAGGTCGGCTATTTTCGCCCCTTTGAAAAATTTGGGAATCATTATTCTTGACGAAGAACACGAATCCACTTACAAGCAGGAAGAAACGCCTCGGTATCACACTCGTGATGTTGCTATTGAAAGAGCGCGGTTCAATAAAGCGGTGATTATTTTGGGAAGCGCGACTCCTTCCTTAGAATCTTACGCGAAAGCCAAGGAAGGGAAATACTCTCTTCTTTCTCTCCCGCAGAGGGTCGAAAAAAAACCTCTCCCCGGAGTTCTCCTGGTAGACATGAGAGAGGAAGTCTGGCAGAGCAAGCAATTCTCTATCTTCTCAAGAACTCTCAAGTGCGCTATCGAAGAGGTATTATCTCGTCGGGAACAAGGAATTCTATTCATTAACCGGCGCGGATTTTCTCCCTTTGTCCAGTGTCAGGCTTGCGGGGAGGTCGTTGGGTGCCGACGTTGCAGTGTCGGCCTTGCTTTTCACAGCCGCCAGCAAAAACTGATGTGCCATTACTGCGGCTACCAGATTTCTCCGCCGACACAATGCGGCCGGTGCCAGCAACCGGCGCTTCGGTACCTGGGGATAGGGACGGAAAAGGTTGAAAGCGAACTGGCGCGTCTGTTTCCAACGGCTCGGGTGGCGCGTCTTGACAGCGATTCAACTCGAGAAAGAGGCGTTCATGAATCTGTCTTTCATCAATTCAAAAGGGGCGATCTGGATTTCCTGGTGGGAACCCAAATGGTCGCTAAAGGGTTTGATTTTCCAAAGGTGACAATGGTGGGGGTTGTGTTGGCAGATGTGGCGCTTCATTTAACTGATTTCCGTTCAGCCGAGAGAACGTTTAGCTTATTAACCCAGGTCGCGGGAAGGGCTGGAAGAGGAGAGAGGGCTGGAAAAGTCATCATTCAAACATTTTCGCCGGATCACTACGCCATCAAAAAAGCCCAATCTCAGGATTACGAAGGGTTTTACGCGGAAGAATTTCGCCATCGGCAGGAGACCCGATTCCCACCGGTGGTTCAGCTGGTGGATATCCTTTTTAAGGGGAGGGATGAAACGCGTGTCGTGGAGACAGCCAAAGAGACGATGGCTTTATTAAAGCAGAACTCGGAGGGAAAATTTGAACTGCTAGGGCTATCTCCTTGTCCCGTGTCGAGGATACACAACCAATATTACTGGCATCTACTGCTGAGGGATGAGATGACCCATCAGATTTCAGAGAAGGTTCAAAAGGTTTTAAGAGAGTACAAGCAGAGGCGGGGAGTAACCATCAAGGTGGATGTGGACCCGTATTAGCTATGAGCCTCTTCTTTCATTCCCCTGATGGCATCCATGGCATCAAGGTTCTTTAAATTCCTTTCCGCCTCGCTGTTCTTGGGGTCTATTTTAAGGATTTGTTGAAAATACTCTCTTGCCTGGACGGGTTGATCGAGCTGAAGATAGAGTTGGGTCAGTTGTTTTAAAGCCGGAACGTGATTGGGAGATCCCACTAGGATTTCCTGCAAAGTCTGCACGGCTGCCTGCGGTTGATTTTCTGCAACGAAGAGATTGGCGATAGCGATCATTGCCAATGTGTTAAAAGGGTCAACGGAAAGGACGTTTTCATAAGCCTCGATAATTTTCCACCGGTTGTCTTTGTTCTTGGATTCGACTATTTTGGCGGTGATCAATCGAGGGAGTGTCAGCAGGGTTTGAACTGTTTTCTGAATCGTGGAGGAAGACTTAGCGCGTTGTTGTTTGGCGAGATGGAGCAGGTGCCGCGCTTCAGCAGAGGAAGGGGAATCCGATAAAAGGTGTGCTAAAACTTCAACGCAATAATCAAAATTACCTTTGTCAAAGGTCTCTTTTGCTTTTTTCAGTTGCTCCGTTATTTCCATTTTTAAAGATTGTATCCCGTAATACATTGCAGTGTCAAGCGTCTGTATTCGATGACAGAAGTTCCCCATCAACTTGGACACCCCCCTTTTTCAAAGGGGGAGTTTTAAGGTTATCAACGTCATCAGTCAACTTAGGGAACTTCTGACGCGCACAGGAAAAGTTTGACAATTTCAGCGAATCTGTGTTATGAACATAGCTTATCAATAGGTAAGATAAGCGATTGAGCATGTCTGATACCTAACAATCAGCGGAGGATTGAGTTATGGGAAATGAATCCCTACGGATCGCCGTAGTGGGGGGAGGGGGGCATGTGGGTCTGCCTTTGGCGCTCCTCTTAGCGAAAAAAGGGTTTGGTGTCACTATCATTGACAGTAATCAGCGGAAAATCGAAGGGCTAAAACGGGGGGAATTTCCATTCATGGAGGATGGAGGGATCGAGGTGCTTCGCGAATTAAAAGATTCTTCGCTGGTTTTTACCTCTAGTCATGAGAAAGTCGTGGATGCGGATGTCGTCATTCTGACCGTTGGCACACCGGTGGATGAACACCTAAACCCGGACCTAACGCCCGTTTATGCGGCAATTGATCAAATTAAACCGTATCTGCGCAATGGACAGGTTTTGCTATTGCGAAGCACCTTATTCCCAGGCACGTCGGAGAAGATACATACCTTATTGAATACGGCTGGATTGAAAATAGGGGTCTCTTTCTGCCCTGAACGAATCGCACAGGGGAAAGCGCTTAGGGAATTGCAGGAATTGCCTCAGATTGTCTCAGGGAGTGATGAAGTGAGCCTGGCAGTCGCCAAGAGAATTTTTTCTACCATCACTTCTGAAATCATCGAACTAGGAATGAAAGAAGCTGAATTGGCTAAGTTGTTCAGTAATGCCTGGCGGTACATTAAGTTTGCCGTTGCCAATCAGTTCTATATCTTGGCGGTTGAGAAGGGGCTTGACTTCCATCGGATCCGGAAAGCGATGATGCTCAGCTATGAACGCGCCGCTGATTTCCCCACTGCAGGTTTCACCGCGGGGCCGTGCTTGTTTAAAGACACGATGCAATTAGCCGCCTATTGCAGGCAAAATTTTCCGCTGGGACATTCCGCTATGCTGGTGAATGAGACTTTGCCTGATTTTTTAGTGGAGCAGATCAAACAAGAACAATCCCTTGTCGGGCTTCATATCGGCATTTTGGGGATGGCGTTTAAGGCCGACAGCGATGATAACCGAGAATCGTTGTCCTACAAATTGAGGAAATTGCTTCAATACGAGGGAGCGATAGTAATGTGCGCAGATCCTTACGTTAAGGATCCGAGTTTCCATCCTGTAGAAACGGTATTAAAATCGTGTTCTCTTATTTTTATCGGGTGTCCACACTCTATTTACCGTGATATCAAATTTGGCGATCATCGAGTCATTGACTGTTGGGGGATGGCTACTGTAGATACTCTTGCACAATGCTTCCCTTGACAATTCTGGTAACAGGCGCGTCAGGTTTTATTGGGTCGTGGTTGATTCCAGTCCTGACAAAAGCACTGCCAAACAGTTCCATCATCGGAGTAGGACGGCGAGCAGAACCTCCTCAAGAGTCAACAGGTTCTAACTATGAATACATTTCTTATGATTTGCGCGAGCCCGCCGGATTTAAGAAATGCCTTCCAAGCAAAGCAGATGTAATCATTCATCTGGCCGGAGATCCCCGGACCTTCTTAAGATCCGAAGAGGCTGGTCATCAAGTAAGAACCAACGTTATGCTGACTTTGAACATCCTCGATTACGCGATTTCTGCTAGAACGGAATTATTCATGTTGGCCAGCAGTGTTTATGTCTACTCTGGGAATTCTAAGATTCCATTCCGCGAAGAAGAAGTTGGGGTGCCTGCCGAAAATCTGGGGGCGACGAAGATAGCCGCTGAAGCCTTGGTAAAGGCGAGAGCCATCGCGGGGTGTTTTCGTTCCTTAGCTTTTCGAATCTTTACAGCTTATGGGCCGCGTTTTCGCCAAACCCAATTCATTCCTCAGGCAATCAAAAAACTCAGGTCTGAGGAGCCAACAGCGCGGTTTGGTTCCTCCGATGTCAAAAGAGATTTTATTTATGTGGAAGATGTTGCCGCCGCTTTTCTGGCAGGGCTCTCTTTCCAGCGGCAGAAACAGATGTATGAAGTGTTGAACGTTGGATCGGGAGCGGCTACTAGCATTAAGGAGATCGTTTTCTTGTTGGCAGAATTGCTGGAAATTCACAAACCGATCGAATTTTTATCAGACCAGCCGAATCGGAGCGAGGCAGATAATGACCATCAAGCTGACCTGCGGCGAATTCAAACGGTGTTAGGATGGAAACCGGCGACACCGCTAAAAGAGGGGCTTCGTCGTACCATTGAAAATAGCGCTGTTCCAAGTTTAAATCGCTAACTCACCTTCCTCCCCTTTGTAAGGGGAGGCTAGGTGGGGTAGAGATGTCTCTACCTCCCCTAACCCCTCCTTACAAAGGAGGGGGGAACTGCGTAAGATGAATCGCTAAATAAGGGTTGCCATGGATAACACGCTGAATGAGATCGAAAAGTTAGTTTGTCTTTACTATGAAGATTTAGCGAAAAAAGAGGCGGCTAAGAAGGTGGATCGTGTCAGTTTGAGCATGCCGATGTTTGATTCAAGGGAGGCCATCCGGGCTATTCGGACTCTATTAGGCGGATGGATTTCTCAAGGGCCCAATGTAGCGGCTTTCGAGAAAGCTTTTGCTCAATACATCGGCTGCAAGGCGGGGGTGGGCGTTAATTCTGGTTCTTCCGCTAATTTGCTGGCGCTTCTTGCTTTGAAAGAAGTCTACCATTTTCAGGACGGAGATGAAGTGATTGTCCCAGCCGCGACGTTTGCCACGGTAGCGATGCCGGTTATCCAGACGGGATTAGTTCCTGTTTATGTGGATGTGAATCGGAGCACTCTTAATATAGATCCCGAGCAAATTCCGTCCGCGGTTTCTAAGAAAACGCGGGCGCTGATGCCGGTTCACACCCTCGGCTATCCGGCGCAGATGCCCCGGTTGATAGAATTATCCTCCCGGTGTCATCTGGTTGTTCTTGAAGATTGCTGTGAGGCTCATGGTTCGTCCATTGACCTGAAAAAAGTGGGAAGTTTCGGGGAAATCGCCACCTGCAGTTTTTTTGTGGCGCATAATATGACTACGGGCGAGGGAGGAATGATTGTTACCGATAACGAAAAATTAGAAACGGCATGTCGTTCTCTGCGGGAATTTGGCAGGTGCGACCAAAAAACGGTTTCAAAACAGCGGTTTTATTCCGACGGAGTTTTAACGGATTACGACCGTCGTTATATCTTTGAACGACTTGGGTATAATTTTCGGATGACCGATATCACAGCGGCTTTTGGCATTGAGCAATTGCTCAAGCTGGATGGAATGAATGAACAGCGTCGGGCGAATGCCGATTTGCTGAAAGAACTTTTAAAGGATTCAGCGGGAGAATTTCTTGAACTGCCGAATGAGGAGTCCGGGTATCGCCACACGTATTACACATTTCCGATCGTGCTTACAGAGCGGTTTCCGTTTTCGCGAAGGGAGTTTGTTGAGCATCTCGAGGCCAATGGAATTGAGACACGGCCGCTCTTCGCTGGTTGTTTGCCTGATCAGCCGGGATTCCGTAAATCTCCCGGACGGATTGTCGGGTCATTGCCCAATTCGCGTTTCTTAAGAGACCGGTTGGTTTTTGTGGGCATTCACCCCGGGTTGGGCGAGTGTCATATTGAATACATGGCGGAAGTGATTAATTCCTTCGTGTTAGCCAGGGAAAAATGAGGCCGCCTGTTTTAATTACAGGGGGGGCTGGTTTTATCGGTTATCACTTGGCGAGATACCATTGTCAACTCGGTGATTCCGTGGTTTTGCTGGATAATTGTTTTAAAAATGAAGGCAAAGTAGATCAGAGTTTTCAGGAGCTCATCACCGAGCCTAACATACAATTTATTTTGACCGATTTGACTCAGTCGCTTCTTGACATTAACGTAGGAAAGGAATTTTCGATCGTTTATCATTTAGCGGCGATTAATGGGACTCGCCTTTTCTACGAAATGCCTTTTGAAGTTGCCAGCACCAATCTTTTATCAACGCTTAACCTGTTGGAATGGTTTCAGTCGAAATCGGCGGATAGATTGGTTTACGCTTCCACATCTGAAGTATACGCCGATGCCGGAGAATTAGGACTTCTGAATATCCCAACTAACGAAGAAACTCCTGTTGTTTTTACTCAACCTACCAAAGTACGATTTTCCTACGGGGCCAGCAAGTTCATGGGAGAGTTTCTCTGTTTACAGTTTGGAAAGAAATCAAATGTTCCAACTTCCGTGGTTAGGTATCATAATATCTACGGGCCACGCATGGGAAATAAACATGTAATCCCAGAATTTATCGCCAGAATGGAGAAAAACGAGAAGCCTTTTCGGATTTATGGCGGGAATGAAACAAGGGCATTTTGCTACATTGACGACGCCGTTGAAGCGACTTACCGTGTGGCGACGACTTCTTCTTGTGAAAACGAGATTATTCATATCGGTAACTCGGATGAGGAAATCAGCATCGAATCCTTAGCGAAGTTGATGATGGGACGATTGGGGAAAGAGTCCGAAATCCTTGAATGCGGAGGCCGAAGCGGTTCGGTGTCGAGGCGGTGTCCTGACGTTTCAAAACTGCAGAGGTTAACCGGTTTCAAAGCTAGAATCAATCTAAAAGAGGGTCTCTCCAGAACGTTGGATTGGTATCTTAGCCGGAGCGCTTTATGACGACACCCATCTTGTCTGTAGTCATCCCTGTCTACAATGAAAAAGAGAACATTGCCCCTTCTGTAGAAAGAATCCTGATGGAATTCGGGCCGGTGGGCAAACAATGTGAAATCTTATTTGTCGATGACAATAGCCCAGATGGCACTGCCGAGGAAGTGGAACGGATCGCTCGGTTAACGCCCCAAGTGCGGTTGGTTCAGCATGGAAAAAAAGAAGGCATTGGAGCCGCGCACCACGCAGGTTACCACGCGGCAAAAGGAGAATATATCCTTTGCATTGATGTTGATTTATCCCAATCCCCTTCCGATTTGCTGAGGATGAAGCAATTGCTGGATGCTGGTTATGATTTAGTGGTGGGTTCTCGCTATATGCCTAGCTCCAAACAAGTAGGTAAATCCCTGTCCAGAGATTGGGGGAGCAAAGGAATGAACTGGATCGCGCGCGTCTTTCTGGGGATTCCACTGACCGATTCCACTCATACATTCCGAGTTTTTCGCAAGTCATTGCACGATGCCCTTTGTTCTCAGTTGGATCAAAAAGGGCACCCCAGTTTCCAAATTCAATTTTCTTTCTGGGCCGCTCGCCGCGGATTTCGCCTTAGTGAGGTTGCCATCCAATTTGTAGAGCGTTCCGCCGACCGCGGGCAATCAAAACTCTCGATTCGTAGAGAACTACCATTATTTCTGAGGTTAGTCGGACGCCTCATGTTTATTCGAATGGCAAGGGTTTTACCTTTTATGACAGTTCTCTTTGTTTTTCTGTCTCTGCGACTGATAGGGATCGGCAATCCAATTTTGGGCACCGCCCCAACAAGACAAGCCGACAATGCGCAAGTCGCCAGGAATTACTATCTTCATCACAACCCTTTTTTGTTAGCGGAATTGGACGTAGACGGAGCAAAACCGATCTACCAATTGCTTGAACTGCCCATCATTCCTTATGCAGTTTCGATTTTATACCGAATTTTTGGAGGGGTTCACGAGTGGATCTATCGGCTTGTCACATTGTTATTTTCATTGGCAACATTTCTCATGCTATATCAATTTGTTAAACTTGTGTACGATCGGACAACCGCTGTCGCCGCCATCATCGCCTATTGCTTGTCTCCATTGGAAATTATTCTGGCTAAATCCTTATTAATCGAGAGTGTCTTGTTGTGTTTTTCCCTATCCTCTATTTTTTTTCTCTACAGATGGATTTTTTTTCAAAGCAGAACTTCCTATTGGGTTTCATGTTTTTCTCTAGCCATTGCCATATTGTTAAAACCGTACAGTATGTACCTTTTTCTTCCAGCCGCCTATCTTTTTTATTTGAAGAATGGCGCTTTGTTTTTGAGACAGATTAGTTTCTGGTTTTTGATCAGTTTTTGTATGGGTACGTTCATTTTTTATCTTGCTTGTCAAAATCAGTTGATTACTGCAGGCATGCCAACGCTATACACAATCTCAAGTATGTTGGAAAACAGTTTACAGTTAATTGGGACACCCTCAGCGATACCTGCTAGAGCATTTGTGAATAGATTATACAGTATTTTTACTCAAGACATGCTCACTCCAATGATGTTTTTACCGCTTCTGACAGGGGTTTTTATTAAAATTCATTCACGAACGAAAGGTTTATTCCATCTGTGGCTCCTGGCGGTGGCTGTTTATTTTCTCATCTCCCCTTATGTGATTACTTTTCACGGCTATTATTCTTTGCCAGCTTTGCTCCCTTGTTCTGTTTTTATCGGGGTGGGAGCTAAACAGATGATTCAGGGAGGACTTTTCAAGAATAAGAAGATTTTCTATAAGAAAACCGGGGTTGTCTTCCTGGGCTTAATTGCCTTAGCTTGTACCTTACGAGAAGCAGGAGCGAGTTACCTGACGACTCCGGAACAAAAAGCACTGGTTGAAGCGGGGCGCAGGGTAAACCAGTTGGTTGAGAAGGACGCGGTGGTCATTGCCTGCGCGAAAGGGATTTCTCCTACCAGTCTGCTTTATTACGCAAACAGAAAAGGGTTTGTCACTAAAGATGCCACTGTTGGATTTATTGAAGAGGACATTAAAAAAGGCGCGCAATACTTTGTCACTGTGGCACCGGAGATGGTAGAAGACAAACAAGAGTTAGGACAGTATTTATACAAAAGGCATGGACTGGTTGAGAGAGAGGCTGGTTATGTCATATTTAGACTTAAGAAGATGTAAAGATTTAAAACAGGGTGAGCGGTTTCATCCGGTGAAGCCATCGGGTTTTATCCAGCAGACGCAGGGATTCTTGCTGCGGGGAGCCGTACAAAGTGTACGGTTTTTTTCTTTTGAGGAGGGCTCGCGCGAGCACTTTCCACGGGAAAAAGAACCGGTTTCCATGGTAGGAACACAGATGAATGTCAGCGTGTTCCATCAATGAAGCTCTCTCAAAGAGTTCGGTCAACGCATAGTTGTTTGGATTATAGCAAAGTAAATCAACAAAGGTATGTCCGGTGCGGGTCCATTGCACCCAAGCAAGAAGTGTTTTACGGAGTTGGTCAGACTCCACCCAGGGTTTTTCCAAGTAAAGAGGACAAAGGGCCCGCTGAGCCTTACCCCATTTTTTCAAGAAACGTTGTCGGTTCCTCTGAATAAAATCAACGTCTTTAGTCTTTCCACCGCTGGAAGCTTTCTCCATATGATAAACGTAAGCGCCCGTCGCCATCACACAGATGAAACCGGCCCTCTTGGCTTGCAGGGAGTAATCAATATCCTCATAGTAAGCCTTTTCGTACTGTTCATCCAAGGGACCAACGGCATCAATGACCGAACGCTTGATTAAGAGACAGAAACCAATGGCGGTCCCCATCTCGATCACGCGGGCGAGTTCTGTCCGGCTGATCGCGTAGGCATCAACACTGGCGAGATTGGCTTCAGCAGGTCCCCCGCCAAAAGA